>CAIVEA010001010.1 GCA_903904765.1 uncultured Chloroflexota bacterium | reverse complement strand
CGCTGGTGCGGGACGGCGAAATCCCGCTGTGGATGCCCACCTCCACAGGCGGCCTGCCGCTGATCGGCAATCCGGGGATGCGCGTGTTCTACGCGCCGCAACTGCTGGTGTCGCTCCTGCCCGTGCCAATTTTGTGGGGTTATGCCCTGCTCAACATCTTCCATTTCTGGCTGGCGGGCATGGGAACGTATGGCCTCGCCCGCAGCGTGATGGGGCTGAACGGAATCGCCGCGCTGCTGGCGGGGCTGCTGGTCATGCTCACGCCGCGCCTGAGTTCCAATGTGGTCGGGGATGTGGGCTATACACATGGCATGTGCTGGATGCCGGTATGCCTGCTGTGGACGCGGTTAGCCTTTGACCGCCATTCGTGGCGCTATGCGCTGGCAGCGGGGCTGGCGCTGTGCTGCATCTACCTGAACAACATCCAGTTCATCCTGTACGCGGTTTGGCTGGTCATCCTGTACGGCGGCTTTCGCGCTGTCGAACACCTGCGCCGCCGCGACGGGCTGCGGGTGTGGCTGGCGGATGCGGGCATCCTCATGCTCATCGGCGCGTCCACGCTGGGCTTCGCCGCCTTTCAAGCCTTCCCCTTCGCCAGTTACCTACCCTATCAGGCGCGGAATGCGATGACGCTGGAAGGCGCGAATTATCTGGCGCTGCCGCTGCCGCTGCTGATGAACGGCTTCTTCCCGATGGCGCAGAAATTCCCGGAATGGGAGATTTACGCGGGGCTGCTGCCGCTGCTGCTCCTACCACTGGCGGGGCTGCACCCCAACCGCCGCGAACGCCGCTGGTGGGGACTGCTGCTCATCGTGACCGCCCTGTTCGCGCTGGGCAGTACCACGCCACTGTATACGCTCCTGTTCTACATCGCACCCGGTTTCAACCTGTTACGCGCCCCCGCCCGCATCTGGACGGTGACGCTGATCGCCATCGCGCTCCTCACGGCGCAGGCGGTGGATGCCGTGTGGCAGCAGCGCGAACGCCTGTCGCAGCGCCGGATACGCGGGTTAGCACTATGGGCGGGACTGTTGATCGTCATCACACTCGCCGGGCGGGCGCTCACCCGCCAACCGGAACAACCAGACTGGCTGATCGGCTTCAGCGCGGCAGCGGGGCTGCTGCTGGCACTGACCGCCCTGTGGCGCTGGCAGCAGCGCAAGCTCGCTCCGGTAGCATTCGGCGGAGCGCTGCTACTGGCGGTACTGCTCGACCTGTTCCCGACGGCGCTAGCCTTCGGAACGCCGCGCCCGCTGACCGATTTCACTGCCCTACCCGCCATCGCCCGCAACTTGCCCGACGAAGCGCAACCGCCCAACCGCGTCTACAACCTGCGCCACGAAATTACGGATTCGATGGCGGTAACAAACGGCCTTCAGACCGTCGAAGGACTTAATTCATTCCAGTTCGCGGACTACGCCCGCCTGATGCGCGTCGCCAGCGGTTGCCCGTTAACCGGACTCGCAGCAGCCATTCCGCCCTGCGTATCCAACGAAATTGACTCAACGGCCTACCGGACAGCACGCCCGAATCCGGCGCTGCTCGGTCTGCTGAATGTAGCGGTTGTAATCGCGGATACCCCGCTGCCGGATGATGCGCGGTTGCAGCAAGAAGCCGAAGCGGACGGCCTTCGCTTGTACCGCAACGAGGCGCTACTGCCGCGCCTGTATGTACTGGGGGCGGTTGAAACCGTGCCGGATGCCGCCGCACTGGAAACCGCGCTGATGGCACTGAACCATGTCGGCACAGCCATCCTGATAGATGATCCAAAGATCGAAGAACCGCACTTGAGCGCAGAGGGCGTATTCCCCGCTGCGCTGGTACGCTACGCCGCCAATGAGGTCATCGCGCATACCGACCTGACCACCGCCGGAGTCCTCGTCCTCGCGGATGCGTGGACACCGGGTTGGTCAGTCGAAGTGGACGGGCAAGCGCGCCCGCTGCTGCGCGTGTTCGGGGGGCTGCGCGGGGTGGCGCTGGAAAGCGGCGCTCACGACATCCGTTTCCAGTTCCGCCCACCCGCGCTGCTGATCGGACTGATCGTCAGCCTGTCCACGCTCGGCCTGAGCGCGGCGCTGCTGCTGGGAAAACCTATATTAACCCTCATCCCCCATCCCCTT
>CAIVEA010001009.1 GCA_903904765.1 uncultured Chloroflexota bacterium | reverse complement strand
GGGGGAGGGGATTCTACACTCAATCACACTTATTTTGATACCCATAAGAGGCGTGAGCGTCCTCACACCTCTTTCAGTATACGATGGAAATCGCGCCGGAGTTGCGCTACAGTGCCAAATCCGGCACGCAAAACCCTCGCCCTTTGTGCCGTTCTGTTGTTAAATGTGTCTTCAATCCTCGATTCAACGAATGATGAATGCTTAAAGGAACGACCATGCTGGATGTCTTGATTGGTACGACCAACCCCGGCAAGCGCGGCGAATTTGCTGAACTGCTGGATGGACTGCCGCTGCGCCTGCTCACGCTGCACGATGTCGGACTGGCAGATATGAACGTCGAGGAGGACGGTGGCACACTGGAGGCCAATTCGCTGCTCAAAGTGCGTGCCTACTCTGCCGCCAGCGGCAAGCTGACCCTCGCGGACGACACCGGCCTGTATGTGGATGCCGTCGGCGGCGAACCGGGCATTTACCCCGCCCGCTATGGCGGCCCCGGCCTGACCATGCCGCAGCGTCGCCAGAAGCTGCTGGCTGCGCTGGGCGCTACGCCGGACGCGGAACGCACTGCCCGCTTCGTGTGCGTGATCGCGCTGGCGGGGCCGCCGCTGCCTGAACCGCTGACCGTGCGCGGTGTGTGCGAAGGGCGCATCGGCATGCAAGAGGACAGCAGTGGCACAACCGGCTTTGGCTATGATCCGGTGTTCATCCCGCAGGGCTACGCGCAAACCTTCGCCAGCCTGTCGTCGGAGGAGAAGAACCGCATTAGCCATCGCGGGCTGGCAGCGGCGCAGGTGCGGACGCTGCTGCAACAACTGATAAACCCGTAACGATAACCGCTGTTGTATCCGACCCTATTTCTGATGTATTTCTAACTGCGCTGTGTTAGAAATGGGCGGACTCTGTATTGTGATCGTCTTCTAGGAATGAAACTCATGACGCAAACCTATCAATTTCAGGCTGAAATTCAACAACTGCTCCATATTCTCGTCCACTCGCTGTACACCGAGCGCGACATTTTCCTGCGCGAACTCATCTCGAACGCATCCGACGCGCTCAACCGCATCCAGTTTGAACTGCTGACCAACCGTGAAGTGACCGACCCCGATGCTGAACTCGCCATCGAGATCAAGGCCGATGAAGCAGCCGGTACGCTGACGATCAGCGATACGGGCATCGGCATGACCGAGGACGACCTGAAGAACAACTTGGGCGTAATCGCCCGCAGCGGCGCGAAAGCCTTCATTCAGGCCATGCAGTCCGCACAGAAGGGTGGCGCGGCGCAGGATGTCATCGGGCAGTTCGGCGTAGGCTTCTACTCGGTGTTCATGGTGGCGGACAAGGTGCGCGTCGTATCGCGCTCGTATCACCCGGACTCGCCAGCCTTCGCATGGGAATCCGAGGGCGGCAACGAGTTCCGCATCGAACGGGCAGAGCGCGAGTCACGCGGCACGGATGTCATCATCCACCTGAAGGAAGATGCCAAAGAACTGCTCTCGGCATGGAAGATCAAGGACATCATCCGCCAGCATTCGGATTACATCGCCTTCCCGATCTATGTGGGTGATGAAGAAGATGCCACCAACAAGCAGACGGCCATCTGGCGGCAAGACCCGAAGGAAATCACCGCCGAGCAGTACGACGAATACTACAAGATGCACACCTTCGACTTCGAGGGGGCGCTGCATCACATCCACATGCGTGCCGATGTGCCGCTGCAATTCTACGCGCTGCTGTACTTCCCCCGCAGCGGGCAGACCAACATGCTCAGCCCGCGTAAAGAACCCGGCCTGAAGCTGTATGCCCGTAAGGTGCTGATTCAGGACTATTGCACCGACCTGCTGCCCGAATATCTCCAGTTTGTGCAGGGCGTGGTGGATAGCGAAGACCTGCCGCTAAACGTCAACCGCGAGAGCGTGCAGGCCAACAAGATCATGGCGAACCTGAAAAAGACGCTGACGGGCAAAATCCTCAGCGATCTGAAGCGCCTCGCCAGCAAAGAGCCAGACAGCTACCGTCCGATCTTCGCGCAGTTCGGGCGCTACCTGAAGCAGGCGCTGGCCGTCGCGCCGACTGATCGCGCCGAGATTGAGCCGCTGCTGCGTTTCTCCACCACCCGCAGCGCCACGCCGGATGAGTGGGTGTCACTGGAAGATTATGTCGGGCGCATGGCCGCCAACCAGAGCGACATCTACTACATCCTCGGTGACGATTTCCACAGCGTGGGACGCAGCCCGCATCTGGATGCTTTCCGCCAGCGCGGGATTGAAGTGTTGTGCCTGACCGATCCGGTTGACCCGATTATGCTGATGGGACTGGATGCCTACAAAGACCACAAACTGCGGAATGTGGATGAAAGCGGTCTGGATTTGAGTGCCATCGGTGAACTGAAAGCTGATGAAGCACCTGCTGCTGAGTCGCTACCGGAAGATGTGTTCGAGATGCTGCGTGCCCGCGTGGTGAGCATACTCGGTGATCGAGTGAAGGGCGTGAAGATCAGCCACTCGCTCACCAGCAGTCCGGCGCGGTTGGTCAGCGAGGATGCAGGCGCTGCGGGCAATATGTACCGCGTGAACCGCCTGTTTG
>CAIVEA010001008.1 GCA_903904765.1 uncultured Chloroflexota bacterium | reverse complement strand
TTGACCAGTGCGATGACTTGATCGCCCGCCGTGAAGGGGGCATCGGTCATCTGGCGCTCAATCCATGTGCCGTTCGCCCGATCCCATTCGCGCAGGGTGCGGGTATAGGGCGCGTCATCGAGGATGGCATGGGTCAACGTTTCGGTGATTGAATCCACCGGACGCAATTTCTCGCGGTACTGCCCCGGTTCGCCATGAATGCCGATGCCGATTTCTGCTTCGTCCTCGCCCAGCGTGAAGGTGGGTTTGCCGGCTGCCGGAACGGTGCAGGAGGTGAGCGCCATGCCCATTGAACGACCATAGCTGTTCACCTTGCGGGCGAGGGCGGCGCAGGCATCCAGATCATAGCCAGCTTCGGCTGCCGTGCCGACCACCTTCTCCAGAATCACCGTCGTGCCGACTCCGCGTCGCCCCGCCGTGTACAGGCTGTCTTTGACAGCGACATCATCATCCACGATCACATTTTGTACGGGAAAGCCTTCGCCATGCACGATCTCGGCGGTCATCTCAAAGTTCATGATGTCGCCGGTGTAGTTCTTGACGATGAACAGCACCCCGGCATCGCTGGCGGCAGCTTTAGCGGCTTCTACCATCTGATCGGGCGTGGGGGAGGTGAACACTTCGCCGGGGCAGGCGGCTGTTAACATGCCATGCCCGACGTAGCCACCGTGCATCGGCTCGTGTCCGCTGCCGCCGCCGGAGATGACGGCCACTTTTCCGGCAAAGGGCGCATCGGCACGCACGATGTACTTGGGTTCGAGGCTGATTTTGAGTTCAGGGTGGGCGGCGGCCATGCCCTGCAATTGTTCGGTCAAAACATCTTCAACTGCATTGATTAATTTTTTCATAGATTCGTTCCTTCTTGGTGATCGGGGCAGAATGGCTGCGCCCTCAAAAGGTGTTTGCGGATACTATAACGCAAGTCTCCCGTTTCGCCTGCGATAAGCGTGTGTGAACGGGCGAAGGTGCGGTAAGCTTGAGCAATGAATGACCCACAGGGAAAGGGATGGACTATGAAACCGCTGCGGATCGGGATGGTTGGCTTTGGCGGGATTGGGCGGGTACATGCGCTGGGCTACCGCAGCCTGTTATTCCATTACGGCCTGCCGGCTGACCGCGTGCAGGTGGTGGGCGTGGCGACCACCCGTAAGGACAGCGCGGAGAAAGCGGCGGCGGAGATCGGTTGCGAGTTCTATACCGATGATGTGCGGGTGCTGCTGGACAGGCGCGATATTGACATCATTGACTGCTGCACGCCCAACCGTTCCCACGAGGCCATTCTGGTTCCGGCGGCGCAAGCGGGCAAGCATCTGTACTGCGAGAAGCCGCTGTCGCTGGGCATGGACGACGGCGTGCGGATTGCGGCGGCAGTGCGCGAGGCGGGCGTGCTGGCGCAGATGACCTTCAACTTCCGCTTTTATCCGGCGATTCAACGCGCCAAGCAGTTGATGGAATCCGGCTTTGTGGGGCGCGTGTTCTCGTTCCGGGGGCGCTATTACCGCAGCAGCTATATTGATGCCAGCAAGCCGAGCACATGGCGCTTGCAGCGTGCCGAATCGGGCGGCGGGGCGCTGGTGGATATTGGTTCGCATGTGCTGGATTTGCTGTACTTCCTGCTAGGGGATGTGGGCAGCGTACAGGCCACGCTGGACACGCTCATCAAAGAGCGTCCGGTGGCGGCGGGTAGCAGCGAAAAAGTGCCGGTGGATGTGGATGATATTGCGCTGATGCACCTGCGGATGGCGGATGGCACTTTGGGGCTGGTGGAAGTGTCCCGCATGGGTACGGGGACGACAAACCAACTGGTGATCGAAATTTTCGGGGATAAAGGGGCGCTGCGCTTTGATGCCCAAGACCCGGCGTGGCTGGATGTATACGATGCCACCGAGTCGGCTTCGCCAATGGGTGGGATGCGTGGCTTCCGGCGGGTGGAGGCGGTCAGCCGTTTCGACGGCGCGAAAGTGCCGGATTGGAGTCATGCGCCGGATTTTGTACGCACCCATGCCGAGTGCCAGTACCGCTTCTTGAAGGCGGTGAGTGAAGGCCAAGCCCCTACGCCGGATGTGCAGGACGGGTTGCATATTCAGGCGGTGCTGGAGGCCGCGATCCGTTCGTCCGCACAGGGTGGGTGGGTGAAGGTGGAGGATGTGCTGGCGGAAGCCCTGCGGGGGGGATAGTCGGCATGCCGACTCATTTGTTGCCGTCCCGTAACTCCTCACGTACACTGAGGGTATCGCGCAAAACAACAACATAGATGGTCTGCAATTGTGGCATCCGAACTGAATGTCTTTATTAGCTCGAAAATGCAAGAACTCGCCCCTGAGCGCAAGTTGCTTCAGGAGTTATTACCCCGTATAGGGCAGGATACGTTTCATCTGCACCCTTGGATTTTTGAGGGCGATGCCCCTGCCAGTAACAAATCCATCCGGGATGTGTATATGGAGGCGTTGCAAAACTCTGCCCTGTATATCGGACTGTTCTGGAACGACTTCGGCGAATGGACGATTGACGAATTTGAACGCGCTTCCGAGTGGGGGATTGAACGGCATATCTACGTCAAGAACAGCAACCCGGAACGCCGTGACCCGCGTTTGCAGCATTTCCTCGACAAGCAGAGCGATGTGCGCTTCGGCATCACTCCGCGCTGGTATAGCACCCTCGAAGAACTGCAAGAACAGATCACACACTCGATTGAAAAATGGATGCTGGATCGGCAGATTGCTTATCACAACGCGACCAGCGCCATCCTCGCGCAGATTGCCGACGATGTGCCGGAGCAGCCTAAAAGCCTGATCGGGCGCGAGGATTTGATCGAGGAAACGCAAGAACTGCTGGCGGACGATGCCCATGTGCTCCTGCATGGCTTTGGCGGGATGGGCAAGACGGCGCTGGCAGCGACGATTGCCGCAGGCTATGTGAGCAGTGGGCGCGGGCCGGTCATCTGGTTGCGGGCGGGCGCTGTGGAAGCGGATATTCTGTTCGAGGCGCTCGGCAGGGCGTTCGGGGCGCAGCAAACGATTGCCAGCACCAGCGGCGAGGAACGGATTAAAGCTGTCCGGCATTTGCTGGTGG
>CAIVEA010001007.1 GCA_903904765.1 uncultured Chloroflexota bacterium | reverse complement strand
GCACCAGCAAGAGCAACAGCCCATGTGTGTGATATACGCGCAGCGGGGCAGGAGGTGGCCCATCCGGGCGCGGATTCGCCGTGAGTAGCGCATCTATGAGCAAGAATAGCGACCATGCGCTGAAGAACGTCGTCAGGCGCAGACTGCGCGGTGTGCCGACCAACACCCAGAACAAGACTGCGAACACCACCACACCCACTGCCGCACCCAGCAGAGGCTTTTGCCCCACGCCGAACACGGCGGTCGTGAGTAGCGCCCCGCCTAGCAGCAGCGCGATTAGCCCGAAGGCTGCTGATTCCGTCCCGCCCGTTTGCGACCAGAAGGCCGGACTGAAGGCCAGTGCCAACCCGCCGATGATCGCCAGCGACGCGCCGAAGCGCCGCAGTGTGAGCGCCACGCCCATCAGCGCCGCCGCGAGACCAAAAGCACGAATGGGCGGTGTGTGACCGATGCTCATGAAGGCCGCCAGCGCGATAACCGCGCTGACGACTGCCGGCCATACGAATTGCCATAGCGACTTCATGCGCGGGTTGAACAGACTTGCTTGCATACCCTAGCCCCCTGCCGGAACCGCTGTAGCAGTGGGCAGCGGCACACCCAGATCAACCGAAGGCGGCGCAGGCAAGCCGGCGCGTTCGTTCTTCAACCGGAAATAGGCTTCCATCGTTTCGACCACCACAGGCAGCGCCCACAGCGACCCTTCTTTGCCGTTGTACACAAACCCCAGAATCATGATCTCCGGGTCTTCGTAGGGCGCATACGAGGCGAACCACGCATGAGCAGGCCAGTTGCCGGGGACGCACAACCCCAGCGGGCGGGCGATGTCGTCGCAATATTCCGCCGTTCCGGTTTTTCCCGCCACACTCACATAGGGCAGGTTGGCGCGTTGCGCTGTACCGACGGTGACGGCCTGCCGCATCCCTTCTTGAATGATCTGGAAGGTGGATTGCGTCACGAAGGTCGGCTGATAGCGATCATTGAAGCGCAGCGGATTGCATACCTGCCCATTAAAGACATAGTTATCGGGGACGTAAACCTGATATTCGCGGATGGCCGGTGTCAGCGGGTCGGCGCTCACATCCACGGTGTTGCGGTAGTTGCGGGCATCGCAGCGCACCGGATTGTAGTACGAACTGTCGCTTTCGCAGATGCAGGCCAGACTGCTTGGCCCCTTCATAATCATATCTTCGACCAGATGCAGTGTGAGCGTTCCCTGTACATCCGCCAGATCAATATTCCGCAGGACGTGTGGCTGGAACGGCGTGACAACGTTGCCTTCGGGGTCTAGGTAGCTTTCAATGATGCTCGGCTGATATACTGTACCACCGTTCGCCACCGTCGAAACCATGGTTGCCAGTTGCAGCGGCGTGACCGTCACATACCCCTGTCCCAGCGAGGCGTTGTATGTATCGCCCGTAGACCAGTTTTCGCCGTAACGGATACGTTTCCAGTCCGGGTCGGGCATACGGCCTTGATTCTCGGCGGGCAGTTCCACGCCCAGTTCGCTGCCGATGCCGTAGGCCGTCGCATAGCGGAACAGGTCGTTGATGCCTAACCCGCCGCGTCGCAACGTCACTTCAGGCACATCCGTATTGCCGCCCCCTACCTGATAGAAGTACACATTGCAACTTTGCGCGATAGCCCACCATATATCTACCAGTCCATGCCCGTCGCGCTTCCAGCACACGAACGTTTGCGCGGCGGCGCGGTCATTCGGCGCGTAACGGTTTTCTACCACGAGGCTGCCCGCGTCAAACAGCTTGCTCTCCGGCTGAATCACACCTTCCTGTATCGCGCCGGAAGCTGTAATCAGCTTCCAGACCGAACCGGGCGGATACAGCGAACGGATGGCATTGTTGACCAGTGGGCGCAGCGGGTTATTGGCGACTTCCAGATAATATTGCACATCAATAGTGCGGGCGAAGCGGCTGTTGTCATAGCCGGGATAGCTGACCATCGCCAGAATTTGCCCGTTTTGCGGGTTCATGGCGATCACCACACCCTGCTGACTGACGATGCGGTTACTCGAAGCATTGAGCAGCACGAGGCGCTTCTTGAGCGCCTCCTCGGCGGCACGTTGCAATTCCAGATCAATCGTCAGCCGGATATTTTGTCCCGGCACTGATGGTACACGCTCCAGTTCGCGGATTTGCGCGCCGGCCACATCTACTTCGCGCAGGACATAACCACGCTGGCCGCCCAGTTCGGTATTCAGAAAGTATTCGATGCCGTCCACGCCCACGCGGTCAAATGCCGGGTCGTAGCCTTGCTCGATCAACGCTTCCGCTTCTTCCGCTGGAATCGGAGCCATATAGCCGATTAGATGCGCCGTCAGTTGGCCCGTCGGGTATTCGCGCACTGAGGCGGCTTGCACCGCCACGCCGGGGAGCGATTGCTGCTCTTCGTTGATTTGCAGCGCCACATGAAAGTCCACGTCCTGCGCGATCACGACAGCGCGAAAGGGCGCGATGCCTTCCCCCTCCGCCACCAGTTCCTCGATGCTGCGGACGCGCCGCCCCGATGCCGCCGCAATCGCCACCGTCGGCGGCACATCCACCAGCGCCGACAGTCGGTTGAAGATTGCCAGCGTCGCATCCGGGTCGGATGGCAGTTCGGCGGGGACAATCGTCACATTGAAGGCGGGTACGTTTTTCGCCAGCGCCTGATTGTAGCGGTCAAAGATCACCCCACGCGGCGCGGTCAAGGGGAGGCGGTTCAGGCGGTTTTCGTCGGCTGCCGCTTGATACTCGTCATAACGTGCGATCTGCAAGTCGTACATGCGGATCGAGAATACAAGAAATAAAGCGAACATGACCGCTTGAAACAGCGTCAATCGCCAACCTTGAAAGGGCATCAGGCGACGATTCATCGCGCCCTCCTGTTCACTTGTTCCCCCACCCTCATGAAAGCCGTCGTGGTCGGCTGCCCACGCGCTGCAAACGCAGCACCACCCAGTAGGTCGGGAAGATGCCGATTAGATTATAGACGATGGTGGGTAGCAAAAAATATGAGACTTCCTGAAAGACGACGTTATACCTAAGCTGGTTGCCGTAGGCTGGTTGAAACCCACTGCCGAACAGAATAATCAGCGTGACGACGAATTGCATCACTGTGCCGAGCATAATTACCCATACCAGCGTGAACACGCCCACCGCGTAGAGTTGCCGCCGCACCAGCGAGACGAACGCCAGCAGTAGTACCATTCCCACCACCGAAGTCCCTAACGGCGCTGCCGAGAGCAGGTCTTTGCAAAGTCCGCCCACCACCGCCCACAGGATGCCCTGTTCCAGTGGCGTATTTAGCGACCACGCCACCACCACCAGCAGCACCAAATCGGGTGTGCCACCGAGGATACTGATGTGCGGCGCAAGAGCCACTTGCAGGGCGGCGGCCAGCGCCAACAGCGGCACACTCAGGAAATTACTCATGGCTCAGTTTCCCGTTGTCGCTTGTTCAAACACCGACAGGTCAACCGGCTGGAAGTTCGTCACCACCAGCACGATTTCCAGCGTGTCGAAGTTATTCAAGCTGCGGACGACAGCCTGTTGAAATAACTCGAACTCCAATTGGCGCACGCTGGTCACTTGCCCAAGGACAATATCCGATGGCAGGTTGCCCCCCAAGCCGGATGTGATGACCAGATCACCTTCCTGTACCTGTGCATCCAGCGGGATGAAGGTCATCAGCAAATCCCCACTGGCCTGCCCGATCACGCTTCCCTCGACGCGGCTGGTTTGCAAGCGGGCGCTGATCGCGCTGGATGGGTCAGTCACCAGCAGCACCCGCGCAGCATTGGCGGTCACATTCAGGATGCGCCCCACCATCCCTTGCCCGGTCACGACGGGCATCCCCACCGCCAACCCATCGCGTCCGCCTCGGTTAATCACGATAGTTCGCAGCGGTGCGTTCGGGTCGGTCAGCGCGATCACCTCGGCAGCTACAAATTCCTGATTCTGTGTGTTAGAGGTGTAATCCAGCAGTTCGGATAAGCGTTTATAGTCGCTGGCGACTTCGCGCAGTTCTACTAGTTCCGATTGGAAACGGGCGAGTGCTTCTTCGAGGTCGGCGTTGCGCCGTTCCAATGTGGCAATATCGGCTAATCCCTGTCCACCGCTAGTGACTGCCAACCCGATCCGGTTGAAGATGCCCGTAATCAGGTTCAGCGGCGCGGCGGCG
>CAIVEA010001006.1 GCA_903904765.1 uncultured Chloroflexota bacterium | reverse complement strand
GCTGCTGCTGCTGGCGCTGCGGCGGGTACGCCGCGAATGGCGCTGGGCGCGTCCGGCGTGGGGGCGGGCGGGCGAACGCGAACGGCGCATCATCTTCGCGGCCTATCGCAAAGCACAACGCGATTTAGGCGCTCCACGCGGCGCGGCGCAAACAGTGAACGAACATGCGGCGGCGCATCCAGAGCTGGATGACCTCGCGCCGCTGGTGGAAGCTGCCGCTTACCGCCCCGAAGCGCCGGATGAGTCCATGTTGGCGGCGGCACGGCGTTTCCATATTATGAGACGGGGAAAAAAGGTCACAAAGCCTTAACGGGTGGCCTCTTTACCGTTCCTACCCTTTCTCCTATAATGGCTCATATACGGTGTATCCGTCTTGTTTTATGCGCCCCGCGCCGTCCATAGACACGGGCGATCACCCGGCTCCCAGCCGCCGTAACACTCAGAATTATCTTTAGACCCGCTCCGAATGTCTGGTCTGGTGGACGTTCGGTATTTTCGAGGCCGATGTATTGTATGCTGCCACCTGAGAGTAAAGAACAAGTTCAACGCGACATTCCGCATAATTTCACCGTCAACGTGCTGGATGGCGCGTTCTTCGGGCTGGGGTTGGGCTTCGCCTCCTCGGTCACGATCATTCCGCTGTTCCTGAACAGCCTGACCACCTCCACGCTGTTGATTGGTTTGGTGGCCTCGATGCACGGCATCGGCTGGCAACTGCCGCAGTTGTTCACGTCCGGCTATGTGATGCGCCAGCGCCGTTACAAGCGCATGGTGATGCTGGGGACGTTGCACGAACGCTGGCCGTTCTTCGCACTGATGCTCCTCGCGCTGATGACCAGCACGCTGGGGCCGAACATCGTGGTCATTTTCACAGTGCTATTTCTGGCGACTCATGCCTTCAGCGGCGGCGTGGCAGCGACTGCATGGCAGAGCATGATTACCAAGATCATCCCCGCCAAGCGGCGCGGCATTTTCTTCGGGATGCAGTCCAGCATGGCGAACCTGCTGGCGGCGGGCGGCGCGTTCGTGGCCGGTGTGCTGATCGAACAACTGCCGTATCCGGTGAACTTCGCGGTGTGCTTCTTCGCTGCGGGCATCGCCATGTTCATCTCGTACTTCTTCCTGTGGCGCACCCGCGAACCCGCGCACGAAAACCCACCCGCGCACGTCAACCAGCGCCCCGGCTGGAAAGAGATGAAAGCCATCCTCCAGCGCGATGTGAACTTCCGCTGGTTCTTGCTCACCCGTTTCCTGTCGCAGTTTGCATGGGTGGGCATTTCGTTCTTTACCATTTACGCTGTGCGCCAGTTCAACGTAGACCCCAAGACAGCAGGCGTGCTGACCAGCATCTTGATGCTGTCGCAGACCATTGCCGCGCCCGTGCTAGGCTTTCTGGGCGATCGCTTCGGACACCGCTTGATGTACGGCGTGGGGGCGCTGCTCATCAGCGCCAGCCTGCTGTGTATCCTCAGCGCCACCAGCGTCGGTTGGTTCTATCTGGTGTTCGCGCTGGCCGGCTTCTCGCAGAGTGCGGCGTGGGCAGTTTCGATGACCTTCACGCTCGAATTTGGCGATACACACGACAAGCCGTTGTACATCGGCATGACCAACACCCTGATCGCTCCGGCGGGGCTGCTCGCGCCCATCCTCGGCGGTTGGATGGTGGATACTGTCGGCTTCCAGCCTACCTTCATCGTGACCGTGATCTGCGGCCTGCTGACTGCCGCCATGCTGTTCTTCGTGGTAGCAGACCCGCACCCCCGTCACCGCAAAGAGCCGCAACCGGCGATCCAGCCTTCACTGGAGGACAGCGGCGTGTGGTAGACCTACTGGCCGGCGCACTGGTCGGCGTGCGGGTGCTGGATTTCACCCGTGTGCTGGCTGGCCCTTTCTGCGCCATGCTGCTCGGTGATCTGGGCGCGGAAGTCATCAAGATCGAGAACCCGCAGGGCGGGGATGATACGCGCCAGTGGGGGCCGCCCTACTTTGGCGAAGGCGACTCGGCATTAAGCGCGTATTTCGTGAGCGTCAACCGCAGCAAGCGCAGCCTGACGCTCAACCTCAAGAGCGAACAGGGGCGTAGCATCGCCCGTCAACTGACCGCTGACAGCCACATCTTGATCGAAAACTTCAAGGTGGGCGGCATGGCGGAATACGGGTTGGGCTATGACGACCTGAAAACCCTGCATCCGGGGCTGGTGTATTGCAGCATCACGGGCTACGGACAGGATGGCCCGTACCGTGACCGCCCCGGCTACGATTACGCGATTCAGGCCATGAGTGGGCTGATGTCCATCACCGGCCCTGCCGGGGGCGAACCGCATAAGGTGGGCGTGGCGGTGTCCGACGTGTTCACCGGATTATTCGCGCTCACGGCGATTCTGGCGGCGCTGCGCCACAGCGAACGCACCGGACAGGGGCAGCATATTGATATTGCCCTGCTGGACTCGCAGATCGCGGCGCTGGTGAACGTCGCCAGCAATTACCTCGTGTCGGGGCAAACCCCGCCGCGCCTCGGCAACGCACATCCCAACATCGTCCCTTATCAGACGTTCCGCGCCGCTGACCGCGATTTTGTGTTGAACGTGGGCAATGATCGCCAGTTCCGCGCCCTGTGCGGCGTGATCGGGCAGCCCGCGCTGGCCGATGACCCGCGCTATGCCACCAATCCGGCACGGCTGAAGCACCGCACGGCGCTGGTAGACCAGCTTGCGGCGATTTTCACGCAGCGCACGGCGAGCGATTGGGTGGAGGCGCTGCTGACGGCGGGCATCCCCGCCGCGCCTATCTTGAGCGTGGCGGACGCGCTCAATGATCCGCAGGTGCAGGCGCGGGGGCTGGTGCGGCACGTGCCTACCGCTGCGGGTGATCTGCCGCTGGTGGGGCCGCCCATGCGCCTGAGCGCCACGCCGCCCGCTGTGCATCTGCCCCCGCCTAGGCTGGGCGAACACACGGATGCGGTGCTGCGCGAACGCCTGCACATGAGCGAGGCGGCGCTGGCGGATTTACGTGCTGCTGGTGTAATTTAACCCTCATCCCCGACCCTTCTCCCTCATGGCGAAGGGAGTAAGACAAAAACGAGCATTCGTAGGAACACGATGCATATCGTGTCCACTGTAAGGACTATAGGGTGAGGGCTGTCCCCATTTCCGAATCACCCGCGCTATCCACCGCGCATCATCGAGTCCCATTCGTTCACCAGCGCGTGATGGTCGGGAATCTGGTGCAGCAGCGATTGGTGCAAATCATCCTCGCCTGTGCGTCCGGCGCGCACCTGCACGAACTCGTAAGCCTGCCGCAGCAGTTGGAAAGCGCGACCATCGTGCAAATCGCGCAGCACGCGATAGGTATTCCACAACATTGTTCCCGGTTGCTCCATGCCGTCCGGCGCACGCTGGTTGAGATGTGCCATCACGCGGTTGGCGGCCTCCCGCGCTTTGTCCTGCTCCCCCGCCGCCAGATGCGCCCGCGCCAGCCCTGCCAGCGGTTCAATCGCCAGATGGGGTTGATCGAGGTCTTGTAGCAGCGCGATGGCCGCCTCATAATCCGCCATCGCATCGGCTAACACGCCCTGCGCCTGCCGCAGATGACCGCGATAGTGGAGCGCCCGCGCTTCTTCCATTTCGGCTTCGGCGGCTTTCGCGCCGTCCACCGCCGCCGTCAGATCGCTCTCCGCGCCCGCTAGGTCGCCACGCATCAGGCGCAACCACCCGCGATAGGCAGCGGTTTCACTCAAGCCCGCCGGGTCTTGAATCTGCTCACGGATGGCGTAGGCTTGGTCGTAATGCGCCTGTGCTTGTTCAAACGCACCCGCTGCCTTCCGACGTACGTGTTGTTTCCTCTGGCGCGGGCTGCTGGTGG
>CAIVEA010001005.1 GCA_903904765.1 uncultured Chloroflexota bacterium | reverse complement strand
CTGCAAAGATTGTTCGTAGCTGAGCAGGGCAAGAAGTTGGCGAAAGGGCAAATCAGCCGCCGTGAATTCCTGCGCCGCGCCGGTATCGCCGGCTTCGGCATGAGCGCCGCTGGCCTGATGCGGATGGAAAACCGCGCTTCGAGCATCCTCAAGCGCCCGATGATGCAGGGTACCCCCGCCCAGTTGAACGATGCTCAGATCGCTTGGCTGAAGGAAGTCGGTGGCAAGTTCGCTGGCAGCACCGTCCGCATTTCGTCGGAATCGACTGCTCCCAGCCAGATCATCAGCGCGCTGGCGACCAATAAGGACGACCCGAACAGCTTCACCAACCTGACCGGCATCGAAGTGGTCTGGGAACAGATTCCTCTCGATCAGGTGTTGAGCAAACTGGTTCAGGACACCGCCACAGAATCGGCACAGAACGACATTTACTACATGGATCAGGCGTGGGTTGGTCGTTTTGTGAACGACACCGTTGATCCGTCGGAACGTCTGGCCGATGGCAGCGAATTCAACATGCCCGACTTCAACTTCGATGACTTCGTTCCCGAACTGCTGCCGGCGCTGGCCTCGTATGATGGTCGTCTGGTCGGCCTGCCCTTCGATATTCCGATCTTCATCTACATGTACCGCAAAGACGTGTACGATCAACTCGGTCTGTCACCCGCCACCAACATGGACGAATTCCTCGCTGCGGTCAAGGCCATTGACGAAGCCAAGCTGACCAATGCGGATGGTTCGGAAATTCGCGGTTACATCGGTCAGTGGCAGAGCGGTCACTACGCCCTCCAGTGCGACTGGACTGCATGGCTGTGGTCGCATGGTGGTTCGCACACCGGCCCGGATGGCTCGGTCACGATCAACGACGAGAAGGGTGTCGCTGGCGCTGAATACATGATGGAACTCGCCAAGTACGTCCCGTCGGGGACGACCACTTGGGACTGGGGTGGGCAGGGTACCGCGATGACCGCCGGCCTCGGCGCGAACGTGATTTCGTGGGCGGAATTCTTCCCCGGCCTCGACAATCCGGATTCGCCGACCAAGGGTCTGTGGGAAACCGCTGATCTGCCGATGGAAGTTGAACTGCGTACCAAGGATCAGACCTCGTTCGACGAAACCCCGGCCATCGGGCATCAGGGTGGTTCGTGCATGGGTCTGTCGAAGTACAGCCAGAACGTGGACGCTGCGTGGATTTTCCTCCAGTACATGACCAGCGCCGAAGTTCAGACCGCAGCTGCCGCTTCGAGCAACACCCCCATCCGTCTGAGCGCCTTCAATGCGCCCATCGTCCAGGAACGTGCGATTGTCACCGCACAGACCACCCGCCACTTCCCCGCCGCGCTGAAGGCCATCCAGACCCGTATGGGTACGGAACCGCACTTCCCCGGTTGGGCGACTGCTTCCGGCACCGGCGGCCCGATCCCGACCGAACTCGGCCTGATGACCACCGGCGCGCAGGACATCAAGACCTCGCTGGACAACATCGCCAGCGCGATCAACGACGCGATCAACGAGGTCTAGTCGGAACTCGTTTGTGATGAGTATGATATATGGGGGTAGGCTTCGGCCTGCCCCCATATACTTTCATAGAGATGACTGCTTCAGGACAACAGAATTATGTCTAAAGACCTTGTGATTGGTGTAGACAGCAGCACAACCGCTTGTAAAGCGATTGCGTGGGATCGGCGTGGCAAGGCCGTTGCTCAAAGCCGTTCCACTTTTGAATTGATCTCCCCCCAACCCAACTGGTATGAACAACGTGCGGAAGATTGGTGGACGGCGCTGGCCGAATCCTTGCGAACGCTGGTGTCGCAAGTGGGCGCAGACCGGATTGCCGCCATCAGCCTCACCCATCAGCGCGAATCCTTCGCCCCCGTAGACGAAAAATGCCAGCCCATTCGTAACGGTATTCTGTGGGTGGATGATCGTTCACATAAACAGGTGGCGGAACTGGGTGAACGCTTCGGCGCGGACTGGTTGCAAGACTTGACTGGCAAAGGTCCTTCCACCAAGCAATCGCTGCCCAAGTTGCTCTGGTTGCAGGAATTTGAGCCGGAAGTCGTCAAGCGCACCTATAAATTCTTGGATGTCCACGCTTTTCTGGTGCAGCGCCTGACCGGAGAATGGGTGACAAGCTTGCCCAGCGCCGACCCGATGGGCGTGGTGGACATGCGTAAGGGCGATTGGGCGGTGGATGTAATCGAGAAGATCGGTCTGCGTGCCGACCAGTTTGTGCCGATCAAGATGCCCGGTTCCGTGCTAGGCGCGATCAGCGCCGAAGCCGCCAAGCTGACGGGTCTGATGCCGGGAACACCCGTTATAGGCGGCGCGGGTGACGGGCAGAGCGCCGGTCTGGGCGCGAATATTACCGGCCCCGGACGCGCCTACCTCAACCTCGGCACGGCGATGGTTTCCGGCGCACATTCCGATCATTATGTGGCGGACAAAGCCTTCCGCACCCTGTGCTCCCCCATCGCAGGCGCGTTCGTGCCGGAAATGGTGCTGGGCGGCGGCACATTCATCATTAGCTGGTTCGTGGAGAATTTCGGCTCCGACCTGACCGGCCTAAAACTACCCCTCAGCGCCGAAGAACTGCTGGAAGCCGCCGCCGCCAAGATTCCGCCGGGTTCACTGGGGTTGATGCTCGTCCCCTACTGGAATGGCGTGATGCCCCCCTACTGGGATCCCGCTGCGACGGGCATTACCATCGGCTGGACGGGCGCGCATCGCCGCGAACACTTCTACCGCGCCGTGATGGAAGGCATCACCTACGAACACCGCCTCTCGATGGATCGCATCGAGAAAGCCACCGGACAATCACTCGACGAGTACATTCTAATGGGCGGCGGTTCGCGCAGCGCCCTGTGGTGCCAGATCGTAGCAGACATCAGCGGCAAGAAAGTCACCCGTTCCAGCACCACCGAAGCCACCAACCTCGGCTCCGGCATTCTGGCGGCGTATGCGGCGGGCTGGTATCCTTCCGTGCGCGAAGCGGCAGCGGCTATGACCGCCACCGAACGCAGTTTCCTGCCGGACGAGAAAACACACGCCATCTATGATCGCCTGTTCAATGAAGTATTTGTGAATTTGTTCCCCGCGCTGCAAACCTCCATTGACCGCTTGACGCAGTTGACTTATGGTGGTCAGCAGTAATCAGTGAAGGAGATGTCAGGATGAAAATTGCACTAGGATGTGATGAAGCCGGACTGCCCTTGATGGATGTGGTTCGCGCTCATTTGAAAGAAAAAGGCATCGAAACGCAGGATTTCGGCGTATTCAACACCGACCCGGTGGACTATCCCGATATTGCCGTCAACACTTCCGAAGCGGTCGCTAATGGTTCGTGCGAACGCGGTATCCTCGTGTGCGGCACGGGCATCGGCATGTGCATCACCGCCAACAAGATTCCCGGCGTTCGCGCTGCGCTCTGCCACGACACCTATTCGGCGGAACGCGCCCGCAAGAGCAACGACGCGCAGGTGCTGACGATGGGTGCGCGGGTGATCGGCCCCGAACTCGCCAAGAGCATTCTGGATGCGTGGTTGGCCTCCGACTTCGCGGGCGGGCGCTCCACCCCGAAGGTGGACAAGATGAAGCAGGTGGACGAACGCTACCGTCAGCATCTTGAAAAAGGACAGTGTTAACCCCAACAGGCGCATGCGCCTGCTGCTGGAATATTTTTTAGAATCGGGTGAACATGATTTCGGATAACCGTGAAGACCTGCTAACGCGAGTCGCATCGCTCTACTACGAATATGACCACAGTCAGCAGGAAATCGCGGAAATCCTCCAGATTTCACGGTCTAACATTTCACGCCTTCTGAAAGAAGCCAAACAGAAGGGGCTGGTCGAAATCCGCATCCACAAACGCATCATGACTGCGCCCGCGCTGGAACGTGAATTTCAGCAACGGTTCGGGCTTCAGCAGGCCATGATCGTAGACCAGCGGCAGAATACCGATCTCGAACAACTAGCAGCCGCCGGACAGATCGCCGCATGGTTCCTCGAAGAGATTCTGCGCCCGGATGATGTTATGGCGATCTCGTGGGGAACCGGCGTGGCTGCCGCCGTCAATGCGCTCAGTTCACACCCGCTGATGCACACCGAAATCGTGCAGATGATCGGCAGTGTCGGCTCGATATCCTCGGACATTGACGGGCCGGAACTGGCGCGGCGGCTGGCGAAGAAGCTGGGCGGGAAGTATCACTACCTGCACGCCCCCTTGTTTGTGGATAGCCAGAATGCGCGGGACATCTTCCTTGAGCAGCCCATCATCAAAGCCACAATCAATCTGGCGCGTTCGGCGCGGGTGGCGCTGGTGGGCATCGGCACAACCGAACCAAACGCCTCCAGTTTCCTGCGCGCCCGCCACCTGACCGAATCGCAGGTGAGCGATCTGCGGCAGCAAGGCGCAGTGGGCGAAACCTCTGGCAAGCATTTCGACATTCACGGCAAAGCGGATTTCGACATCAACCATCGCGTGATCGCGCTGCGCTTGGACGATCTGAAGCGCATCCCGTATGTGGTAGCCGTCGCTTGCGGGCTACCCAAGCGGCGCGGCATCCTCGGTGCGTTGCGCGGCGGCTACATCAAAGCACTGGCGACAGATGTCATCACCGCCGAAGCCGTGCTGCACGAAGCCGAACGCGAATAACCGCACTCATCGCCCCTCGAACGGCAGCGCCGCGTAGTACCACAATGGTGCGAACCCGCGCCAGCGGTGATTACGCGCCCCGTCTGTGATGTTATCCACGCACACATCCGGCTGCATGGGCATCTTGAAAGCCGGATCGTGAAACTGCACGCTCATCACCTGCATCCCCTGATTCAGATGACCGGAGGCGCTCATCTGCACGTTCGCCAGCAGCGCCGGATAGCGCAGTGTGAGCGTCCCCGCCTGATAATAGTAGAAGCTCACGCCGCAGGGTGCGCCATACCGCGCCAGTAGCCAGCGGGCATCCAGCGGCTGCCGCATCATCACCTGCACCCGCCCCACCGTCACCTGATCGAGCGAACGAAAAAGCAGCACTTCCTCACCTGAATCGGCGGAGAAGGCTGCCTGTTTACCCGTGAAAAAATCCTGTGCCCAACCGTCCAGCGCCGCGCCAACATCCGTCCACGCGCTGCGTCCGGGCGTGAGTCCGGCGAAACACGGTTGCCCGTCGCACACCGTCAACCAGTCCGCCCGCGCATCATCGGCGTGGGGCTGTGCGCGTCCGAGGCCGACGGCGGCGGCGCACACACCCGCCAAGACCGCCGTCAGCAGCAGCGCAAACCGCAGCACCTAGCCCTCGAAGGCCGCCAGTTCTGCAAAGGTCTGTTTGAGCGCCGGATACAGGCCGCGATACGACGGGTACAGCCGTTCATAATCCGCCACGCCCGCCGGATCGGGCTGGAAGGTCTCCACTTTACGCACCATCTGCCGGCAGGCCGTCGCCACATCGGGGTACGCGCCCGCACCCACCGCCGCCAGAATCGCCGCGCCGAACGCGCCGCCTTCGCTGGTGTTCACGGTGTACAGCGGAATACCCATAATGTCGGTGGTCAGTTTGCGCCACGGCGGGCTTTTCACCGCGCCACCGCTGATGACCGCCTCGGTAGGGTTCACGCCCAGCGCCCGCAGCAGTTCCAGTTGGTCGCGCATACCGAAGGCCACGCCTTCCATCACAGCCCGGATGAAGTGCGACAGGCCGTGCCGCAGCGTCAAACCGACGAACGCGCCGCGTGCGAACGGGTCAGGATGCGGGTTGCGCTCACCCGTCAGGTAGGGCGCGAACAGCAGCCCCAGTGAACCACGCGGCACAGAGTCGGCACGGCTGTTGATCTCGTCATAGCTCATGCCCGCCGCGAACTCATCATGCAACCAGCGCAGGCCGCCTGCCGCGCTCAACATCACGCCCATCTGGAACCATGTGCCGGGGATGGGGCCGCAGAAGGTGTGCAGGCGACCATCCGGCTCTGGCGAATAGTGATCGCTGATAGCCGCGCCCACGCCCGATGTGCCGATGGTCAGGCTGGCCTGCCCTGCCCCGACGATGCCGTTGCCCACGCCGCCCGCTGGCTGGTCGCCCGCACCGCCCACGATAGGCGTGCCGACCTTCAGCCCCGTCTGCGCTGCGCCTTCTTCGCTCACATAGGCGCACACATCCTGCGACTCGCACAGGGCGGGCAGCCACGCACGCGGAATATCGTAGGCCGCCAGCAGTTCATCCGACCAGTCGCGCTTACCGATGTCCATCAGGCCGAAGCCGGAGGCATCCGCTACATCCGCCGCATACGCGCCACTCAGCCGGAAGCGAATGTAATCCTTCGGCAGCAACACATGACCGAGTTGCTTGAACACTTCCGGTTCGTTTTCTTGCACCCAGCGAATCTTGGGGGCGGTGAACCCCGGCAGGAGGATGCTGCCGATCAGTTGATACAGGCGCTTCGCACCAATCGCCTCGGTGATGGCGGCGCACTGGGCGATGCTGCGTTGGTCGTTCCACAGGATGGCTGGGCGCAGGGGGCGGCCATCCTTATCCAGCGAGGTCAGGCCGTGCATCTGTCCGGTCAGGCCGACAGCCACCACCTTGTCCGCCGGAATCTCCGCCATCAGTTCCCGCAGCGAACCACTGGTGGCCGCCCACCAGTTTTCCGGGTCTTGCTCCGACCACAGCGGTTTCGGTGTGGAGAGATCGTGCGGCTTACTCTTGGTGGCGATCACATTTCCCAGTTCATCAATCGCCAGAGCTTTCGAGGCCGTCGTGCTGACATCAATCCCGATGAAATAGCGCGTCATGAAAGGTTTACCTCACAATCATTCAACTGCACTTTTAAGGGTGTAGTGTAACACCGCAACGGCCTGCGACCAACTTGCCGCGAAGGGGAGGGAGTGGGGAATGTAAAGCGGCGGAGGGGATGATAACCGCTGGTATAATCGGGTTATCGTTTGGCGCTCCCATGCTCGGAACTAGCCAGAAGGATGTTGACCGATGATGCCAATCAACGCCGTTCCTGTTGATGAGCGCCTGCTCAAGACGATGGAACTCAAATTGAGCGATCTTGCGGCGCTGTGGCGCGGTAATAAGCACATGCCACAGGCGGAAATGATTGTTCGGCAGTATCAAGCAGTGCTGCGCTGCATGATTGAGTTGGGATTTCACGAACCGTTAGATACCGAGTCCGAGCTTCCGAACCGCCTCATGCCGCCGGAATATCTCGAACTGTTCCACAAGCCATAACATCACCATCGTATAGACTGCGGTCAGCCCTCGTTCCAATACGAGAACTTATTGTGCTTGACACCGTATCGAGCAGGTAGCCATTACCAGCCATCGGCATCCACACCTTCGCAGTCGTCTTGGATAATCTGCATCATCGCATCCACTGCCCCCGGCTCAAAGTGGAAATCTTCGATATGCGCGAGCAGCGTCCTTCCAGAGGTAGCGGGAGGCAGGGATGAGGCACTCCAAGACTGTACCAGTTCCAGTATCCGGGTTTGCTGTTCGACGGATAGCTTTTCGACTGCATCCATAATCTGTTCTGTGATGTTCAACATACAGCCACCTCCTCTCATTCAGCCCCATTATACAACGGCAGCGCGGCACACGGGCGATTCGGCATCCGTGCAACAATCGGGTATTATCGAATCATCTACCCCGCAAATAAGCGCAAGCAGGCTGGCGATGAACAGTGCAACCCTCAAAACCGTCCCGCAAATTCGTGTGTTTCTGGCCTCCCCCGGCGATGTGAACGAAGAACGGGCGGTGGCGCTGG
>CAIVEA010001004.1 GCA_903904765.1 uncultured Chloroflexota bacterium | reverse complement strand
GCGTCTTATCCGCCCCGAACAACCGCCGGAAATCCGCCAGTTCCTCCGCCGTCACCACCGCCCGCCCGTTTACCACCGGCCTGTCGGGCCTCGGGCCCGTGTACCGCGTGGCGTACATCGCAGCAGCGTCATCGTTCATCAAAGCGTTCGGCATACACGGGCTCCTTGGCCGGCAGCGCCGCAGGCGCAATACCAGCGGCGGCGGGCGCGGCTATCTTACCAGCGCGGCCGCGTCAGCGGCGCGCGCATTACGCTGCTTCCCAACGAAACTTGGCCTGCCCCACCACCGACTGCCATTCGCGTCCCGGGCGGTTCATCCAGCCAGTGCCATCGCTTTCCTTGGTCTGCGCCACAACCTTCCACCCAGCGCCGCGCAACGACGCCCCGGACTCCGACTGCAGCGTATACGTCACCATCTTCCGCCAGCCCAGCGCACGCGCAGCCTGCCAGCATCTGCCGTACAAAAACGAACACGCATTCCGCGGCGCATCATCCAGCACGCAGCAGCGCGTCACTTCCAGCGTCTGGCCGTCATCCAGCATCCGCGCCACAGGCCGGCCCACAATCGCCACGCCAACCAACGCGGCGCCATCACTGACGCCCACCGCAAACACGCCACCCTGCGGCGCTTTGTTGTGCCTGTGGAAATTGTCCACAAACTCTTTCGCCTCGGTCAGCGTCATCGGAATCGCAGTTAACGCCATTACACCTTTTCCCCCAGCGTTTCCCGCGCCAGCGGAATATTCCTCGTCACCTCCACCGCATCCTCCACCTCCACCGCCAGCCCACGCTGTAACCGCCCGTTCGCAGCCTCCAGCGCAGCCAACACGCTGATCTGCGTGTTTACATCCACCTGCACATTCTGCTTCGCCACCCAGTCGTGCCGATGCCGCAGAAACTCCAGCGCAGCCTTCGCGTCGCCATTCTCTGCGGCCTCAAACACCACTCGCGACATCGACATCTCACTGTCGGCACGGCCCTTCATCTCGGCAATCTCCGCCGTGCGGTCCATCAGCTTCAGCCGAGCAAACTCCTCTGGCAACAGACCCGCAGCCAGCGCCAGCGAATCACCTTTCAGGCCCAGCCGAGCACCTTCGTAAATGCGCTCCAGCACCGCTGGGGTGGCTTTTAGCTCGCGAGCGGTGATTGGTAAGTCGCGGAACATGAGACGTTACCCTAGGCCGCTGACGCGGTATCGGCAGTGAATGCGCGGAGCGCACGGGTCGCGGAACATGGGGGGATGATAGCGGGTTTTGCGTGGAAAAAAAAATTGGGCGCGGGGGCTCCGTTTACGAACATTGTCGACCCTCGATCGTTGGTGTACCCCGTCAGCACACTGATCATCCTCGAGCCGATCATCAGCACACTGACGATGCGCACTCTGACGCTCCGGACGCTGACCATGCTGCGGCGCAGCGCGTGCCGGCAGGGCGAGTGCAGCGCTGGGGACCGTGCCCGATGTTAGTCCCCGTTAACATCGTTGAACCGGGGGGAATAGGGGACACGCCGTTATGTGAGTACGCGCTGACATCAGAAAGCTAGGGGGAATAGGGGGCGCGGGGGCGCCGGGCAT
>CAIVEA010001003.1 GCA_903904765.1 uncultured Chloroflexota bacterium | reverse complement strand
CTTCAGCGCCAAAAAAGTGGATGTGATGGTGCTCTCACACGCGCACATTGACCATTCCGGCAACATCCCCACGCTGGTGAAAAGCGGCTTTCAGGGCGACATCCTGTGTACCCCCGCCACCCGCGATCTGTGCGCGGTCATGCTGCTGGATAGCGCCCACATTCAAGAACGCGATGCCGAGTTCCTGAACAAGAAACGCCAGAAGCACAACGAAAAGCCCATCGAACCGATCTACACCGAGGCGGACGCGGCACGCAGCATCGAGAACTTCATCTCGCAAAGTTACGGGCGCACCCGCCAGATCGCCCCCGGTGTTTCGCTCACGCTGATTGATGCCGGACACATGCTGGGCAGCGCCACCGTCATCCTCGACATCGAAGACCGCGACGCGCACCGCGATGTGCGGCTGGTATTCAGCGGCGACATCGGGCGCAAGGGCATCCCTATCATCCGCGACCCGCAAATACCGGACGGTGCGGACATACTGCTCCTCGAAAGCACCTATGGAGACCGTCTGCACGAACCCGTCGCGGACTCCGAAAAGGCGCTGGAGCGCATCGTCGCCGCCACTTACCGGCGCGGCGGCAAGATCATCATCCCGGCCTTCGCTGTCGGGCGCACGCAGCAACTGGTATACACGCTGCACAAACTGGCGCTGCAAGGGGACATCCCGCGCCTGCCGATTTATGTGGATAGCCCACTGGCGATCAACACCACCAACGTGTTCCGCAGCCACCCTGAATGCTTCGACCCCGAAACCATGTCCTTCATTACCCAGTTGAACGGGCATGATCCGTTCGGCTTCGAGCAGTTGATTTACACCCGTTCGTTGGATGACAGCAAGGCGCTGAACTTCCTGCTGCAACCCGCCATCATCATCAGCGCCAGCGGCATGATGGAAACCGGGCGCATCCTGCACCACGTCAAGAACAACATCGAAGACCCCCGCGCCACCATCCTGATTACCGGCTGGCAAGCGCCGAACACATTAGGGCGGCGGCTGGTGGACGGCGCGAAGGACATCCGTGTGTTCGGGGATACCTACCGAGTCAACGCGCAGGTGGAAACGCTGACGGGTTTTAGCGGTCACGCTGACCGCGATGAACTGCTATCATGGGTGGGCGGCCTCTCGCGCCGTCCACGCCGCACCTTCCTCGTGCATGGTGAACCGGAATCGGCAGAGGCGCTGGCGGGAACGCTTAAATCTGGCTTCGGCATGAAAGTGGATGTGCCGGAATGGAAGCAATCGTATGATCTGGGGTGAAACCTCACCCCTTTTATCCCCTCTCCAAATGGAGAGGGGAAGCTAAGCGTAGTGCAGCGGGGTGAGGTTGGCATCAAGTAGTCCATTGTAAGGGGATGTTGTGAGCCAGAACGTATTCGCAGAGGAATGGCGCGATTGCCTGCGCGCCCATTATATGCACGTCGTCCGCACCGAAGATCACGTCACACTGCCCACGCTGACGATGGTCATGCATCAGGCCGGATTCAACGACTCCGAACTGGCGGAGCTACGGGTACGCGCCACGCTGCGGGTGGAACAGGTGGCGGACGATTTCGTGCCGGAACTGGATGTGCTGGCTACCGCGCCCGAGGATGCGCCCTACCTGATCGCCGTGCCAGAGATGCCCGCCGAAACCACCCCTATTGATGAATCGGCGGAACTGCTGCTCATGGACGACGAGGCCGCCCTCGATGCAACCGAACTGGAGGCAGTAGCCGACGAACTCACCGCCCCTCTGCTCGTGGATGACGAGGCCGCCAGCGACACGACTGAGCCGGAGGCAGTAGCCGACGAACTCACCGCCCCCTTGCTTGTGGACGACGAAACCGCGCTCGACACGACTGAGCCGGATGAGTCAGACACAACAGACGAGGAAGCGCCCGAACCTGCCGAACCGGAAGAACCGCCGCCCGACCCGGACGCGCCGCAGCAGTTGAGTCTGTTCTAATGAGGGACGATGCCGATTTCATGCGGCTGGCGCTGGAGGAGGCGCTGGCGGCGCTGGAACACAACGATGTGCCGATTGGCGCAATCGCCGTCCGTAATGGCGAGGTGATCGGGCGCGGGCGCAACTGTCGCGAACGCGACCAAGACCCGACCGGACATGCTGAAATGCTGGCGCTGCGGCAGGCGGCGCAGGCCGTCGGGCATTGGCGGTTGGAAGGCGTGACGCTGTACTGTACGTTAGAGCCGTGCGCCATGTGCGCCGGCGCGATGGTGCTGGCGCGGCTACCCCGGCTGGTATATGCCACGCACGACCCGAAAGCGGGCATGGCGGGCAGCGTGTTGGACTTGGTGCGCTACCCGCGCTTAAATCATCAGGTAGAGGTGACGGCTGGCGTGCTGGCAGACGACTCCGCCCGCCTCATCCGGGCATTTTTCGCGGCGCTGCGGGCGGACGGCCAGCGGCATTAGCGTTTGCGATTGCCGCCCGTCAGAATGCGC
This sequence comes from uncultured Chloroflexota bacterium, assembly GCA_903904765.1. The sequence goes on along the minus strand of CAIVEA010001003.1, from coordinate 3,650 downwards.
CCGATGCCGATCAGCAGCGACGCGCCCACCACCGCCAGAATCAGATTCACGCATACCAGCGACAGGCCGCCATCCGGCTTGTTATAGCCTAATGCACTGGCCACAAACCCGCCGATAACCGCGCCCACGATGCCTAGCAGAAAGTTATTCAGGCAGCCGCCCTCTTTCGCGCCCATGAACTGCCGCGCAATCGCGCCTGCAATCGCGCCTACGATCAGCCAGCCCATGCAAATGAAGGGCGACGCGATCAATGTACCGATGAAATCCGCTATACCTTGCATGATTCCTCCTGAACAGAATGAGGATGATAGTTGAGGGAAATTGTAACCTTCGATTCGGAAATAGCCAAAATACGCTCTTCAAATCCGGCGCAAATTACGCTATCATTTGCCCCGCATTGGAGAGGTGCCGGAGTGGTTGAACGGGCCCGTCTCGAAAACGGGTACAGCGTAACTCGCTGTCGAGGGTTCGAATCCCTCCTTCTCCGCAGAACAACGGGCGACCCCGCGCAGGTCGCCTGTTTGCTTTTAGGAGGCTAGGGCGCACGCAGCACGAAACTCTGCGGCTCGCTCCACGCGCCGGTGCCGCCGCTGTTCACCGCCCGCACCCGCCACCAGTACGCCCCATTGGGCAGCGTGGCTACCGTCAGTGTGGGCACACCGCCCGATGAGCCGCTATACACCACCTGCGTAAAGGCCACATCCGCCGCCACCTGCACCTCGTAATCCAGCGCGTTGCTCACCTGCGACCAGCGCAGCACGATGCTGCTGCTGGTGACAAAGTTCATCAATGGTGCGCTACCTTCCAGCGAAGGCACAAGCACGGTGTAAGTGACGCTATAGGGTGAGAACGTACTCTCCCCCGATAGCGCCCGCACGCGCCATGCATAAACCATACCGCCCACCAGCGCCGACGGCGGCGTGTAACTGGTTAACGTCCCCGTGTATACAGTGGTGCTGGCAACCATCCCCAGCGTCAACTGCAATTCGTAACCAATAGCGCCAGCCACAGGCTGCCACTGAAATACGGGCTGCTGACTGTTGGCGGTGCTGGCGTTGGCGGGCGCAAGCAGCGCGACAAACGGAGTGGCGGTGGCCGTCGCGGTTGGTGTGTGGGTAGCGGTAGCGCTCGGTGTGATGGTCGGTGTGCGGGTGACGGTGGGGGTGGCCGTCGCGACAGGAGTTGGCGTGCGAGTCGGCGTGCGCGTTGGTGTGCGACTGGGGGTGGACGTGGCAGTTGGCGCGGTGCTGCTGCCAAAGCGCACGTAGTACAGTTCGGTATTGTTGAAGTTGCGCTGTAGAGCGTTAAAGATCATAAACTCAATCGCGTCGGGGCGATTCCAGCCCACCGCCGCCCATTTGACCGAAGGACTAACATCAAATGTGCCGCCTGTAGGCGGGGAAGCCAGCAGCACTTCCGCCCCCCAGCCGCCGTTCGGCGTGATCTGGCGGTAATACATATTGTGGTGCAGATTGAGCGCCTCGTTCCCATGCCCGATCAGGAAGGTTTCATTGGCACTGTTGACCGCTGGCGCGGGGTCATGGGAATAGTATGGCGTTTGCTGATCCGTCCAGACGATGCTGCTGCCGCTGCGAACGCCCGTCACCCAGTGCGTGCGCCCGTGAAAGCCGCTGCTGTCCCAAGGTTCGATGTACGTCAGGTAGCGTTTGTCAGTGCTGTCACTCACCAAACCCGGTCCTTGATCTATATTCACCCCGGCGCTGCGGCTCGTCCATACCGAACCCGTGCTGACGGTTTCTACCGCGCCCCATGTACCGCCCGCATCCCGCAACCGCCCCAGAATACGCGCTGGTGCAACCGCTTCCGAAATCCATGTCACCGTGAGCGAGTTATCTGCTGGCGAAACTGCCACTGAAGGATGACTGGCGCTGCCACTGGTATCCACCGTTGTGCTGGCTCCGCTGGTCGTCACCTGTCCGGTGGTGTTGTTCACCTGATACAACTGATGGATGAGGCGATTGCCGGTTGTCCAGTACACCAGATGAAAATTGCCGTTCAAATCAATCGCTGTAGACAACCCCGAACTGCCGATATAGTCCCCGCTGATCGTGGCGGAATTGGTTGCCAGCGTCACCGCAGGGCGCAGCGTTTGCGTCGCCACTTCAAACACGTACAGATGAATTTGTCCGTTCTGGAGATTGGTCGTCACCAGAATAAACGCGCCGCCGTTATAAACCGCATCCACCGAGATAATATTGGCGCTCTCGGTGATATTCACAATCTGCGTGAACTGGCTGCTGCTGGTAGGCAGCGCGACGGTGCTGGCAAAGCCCACAATCCGGTTGATATATTGCCCCGCACCTGCAAACACATACAGGCGGTCATTATTCGCCCGCACGATCTGGCGTGGCACAACATCGTTATAGCCCTGCCCTAACCGGATAAGCGTGTTGTTCGCGCCGCTGGTCTGCGCGAAAGCAAGGTTGACCGACGCGGCGAGTAGCAACACAGCGCACAACAGGGCAACGATCAGGCGAAGTCGGTTCATTGAGCAGCGCCCCCAACAGATTACAACCCGGATTACCATCCCATCCGGTCATTGTAGTTGGGGAATGGCCTGCTCACAATCAACATTTGTTAGAAATTTCTTAATGAGTGAATACGCAGGGCGGAGGAATGAACATACCGCCTCCGCAATCCGGTTGATGGACTGCGAAGGCGGCGAACCTGCAAAACTCAGGTATGGTAGGTAATCACAAGGCGGGTTGCCGTCGTTGCGCCGCCCTCGAAAGCGCGGACGAATTTGCGCCCGAAGGCCACGCCCGTCCCGCGCAGGATGAACGACATGCTGCCGCCGGTCTGCCAGCCGGGGCGATTGACGATTTCCTGCACCACCGCCCGCATATCATCAAAGGCGTACCATGTGTTGATGTTCCAGCGCACATTGGAATTGTGGGTGATTCGGGCAATCGTCAGCGTCCGTGCCGAAGGCAGGGCACTGGCGCTAAAGGGTGCGCTGTTATCAGCGGCATCGGCGGCTAGTTGCAGGCTGATCGAAATCCACTGATTGGCAGTGGAATAGAACTGCAACCTTGCCGAGTCGATGATCGCGCCACGCGGAATGCTCAGGTTATTGAAACGCAAGCCGCTATAGCTGGCAGTGGTGTTGGTGGATGTGCCAACATACACCGTCGTACTGCCCGCGTTGAGCGTCGTCCCATCCTGATTCACATCATCACCTGCGCTGGTGATTTGCACCGTCAACGTACCGCTGCTGGCCGGGCTAGGGGTGGCTGTCGGCGTGAAAGTGGGCGTGGGCGTGCGCGTAGGGGTATTCGTCGGCATGGGTGTGCGCGTCGGGGTATTGGTCGCGGTGGGGGTGCGCGTGGGCGTGTTGGTCGGTTGCGGGGTAGCGGTCACAACTGGAACAGGTGTGGGTGTGGCAACCGCCCCGCCGCTGCCGAGGAAAGTGATGCTCAGGCGCGGCGCATTCGCGGGATTCGCCTCGAAACTGGCGGTGAATTTGCGCGACCAGTTGCCGCCCGTACCGTGCAGCACCAGCGCCATGCTGTTACCGCTGTTCCAGTCGGCGCGGTTGACAGCAATTTGCACCAGCGCGGCCACATCTTGCAATGTGAACCATGCGTTAGCCGTCCACGACACATTCGAGCTGTGAATGAGTCGCGCCG
>CAIVEA010001002.1 GCA_903904765.1 uncultured Chloroflexota bacterium | reverse complement strand
CTATTTTGCGGTGATTGAGGGCATCATCATACTCGCCCGCAGTCTGTCGGTCTACAGCCGCTTATTTATGCGCCTGCACAACAGCCTGCGCGGGCACGGAGAGGATGAACATGCTACCTTTGCCGAGTTGGCTATCCACCCGCACTTGTCCTTGATGAGCTTCCGCAATCATGCGTACCAGCGTCAGTCCCAGCCCCACGCCGCCCGTTTGCTGGGTACGTGCCTCGTCCGGGCGATAGAAGGGGGCGAAAATTAACTCCAACTGTCCCTGCGCGATGCCCGGGCCGGTATCCTGTACGCGGGCGCACACTTGACCATCTTGCAACAGCGTACTCACCCGCACAATACCGCCGACCTGTGTGTGCGCCAGCGCGTTTTTCAGCAGATGCCCCAGTGCATGCCGCAGTTTACCCGCGTCCGCCATCACCACTGGCAGATCGGCCTGCCCATCAAAGATCAGTTTGATCTCTTTGTTTTCGGCATCTTCACGATAATCTTCCACTTCCGATTCGACCATTTCGTTCCAATCGAACGCTTCGGGAATGGGTTCGGTGAGCGCCGACAGCAGGTACAGGCTTTCGATCTGGTTGGTTAGGTGTTGCACGGATTGTTGGATGCTGTCCAAACGTGATTGGATGACCGCCCGGTTGGGGGCATCCACTTTGCGCTCGATCAAATAGCGGCTGGTTTCGATGGTCGAAAGGGCGGTGCGGAAATCGTGCGAGACGGCCAGCACCACCAGATTCACCACGCGGATTTGTTCGCGCTGGACTGCCAGTTTCACCTGCTGTTCGGCATTGTAGTGGTTCTCGGTCATATCTTTGGCGATGCCGTAGACCCGCTGCACACGCCCATCTGGTTCTTTCACTGGACTGCGGTAAATCTGCACCCAGCGCGTCTCGCCGGATTTGGTCAGCATGCGGTACTCGTTCCGCGCCGCTTTCCCCTCAAACGCTTGGCGAATATCCGCTTTCGCCTGCGCCCAATCATCGGGGTGATACAAGATACGCACATCATCCAGCGCGAGGATTTCTTTCACACTGTAACCCAGCATCCGCTGTACCGAATCCAGAACCCACAGCGTCTGGATTCGGTCATCCGGCGTGCGGATCGTTTCAAACGCATAGTCCGAACTGAGTTCGGAGATCAAACGGTAGCGCAAGTTACTGGAACGCAGCGCATCTTCGGCTAGTCTGCGCGGCGAAATATCCCGCACCACGCCTGCCATCGAGATGCTGCCATTCGTATGCATGATCGGACTCAACCGGATTTCTGCCCAAATCCATTCACCGGATAGCGACTGGACTTGCATTTCCAGCGGCGGAATATCCTCATCATGCAGGACGTTTCGCAGGTAATTGTGGACAGTAGATTGATCTTCCGGGCGAATGAAATCGAGGATGTTTTTGCCGATGACGCTGGCGGGAGTATGACCTAACATACGCTCCACCGCGCCATTGATGGTCAAAATCTTCCCGTGCAAATCCTGACTGTAGATGATGTCACGGTTACGTTCGACGAGCAGACGGTACTGCGCTTCGCTGGCGGTCAGCACCTCGCGCTGTTCTTGCTGCGTGCGCCGCCAGTAATGGGCAACGACCATCAGAATAGCCGTTGCCGAACTGGTGAACAGCATCGGGCCGCCGACCACCTCCACAAATGGGATACCATGCAAGTGCGGGGCGACCACCACCATGCCTGTCAACTGAAAACACAGCATGAGGAGAATGTGCCTGACGCGCATGAACAGGCCGCCGAAAATGGCGACAATCACCATGTAATCTAGATAATTGAATCCCGCCCGGTCGCCCAGCAACCATGCGCCAATGAGCAGGACGGTATTCCCGCTAATGACCAGAAGGGTGATGGCAGACTGTTCATAACCCCGGCGCACCAGCCACAGAACGATCAATGTGAGGATGAAGGTGCTGCTGCTGCTGATAATCTGCGGGACAGGCAGGCCGGTATCGCTGGTCACAACGACCCATATCACAATGATGAAAATGAGTGCGAGGGTGGTGAGCAACAATGAAGCCAGCAGCTGTACTTCACGGCGGCGTAAAGGATCATCTATGGCAATCAGGGGAGAGGTGTAGCGATTCCAGACATCCCGTCCCCAGTTCATAAGCCTAGCCGGGATGTTCATCAACTGTGTGCAATAGACCTTCTATAAAATGTAGTTGATGAAAGTATAGCACCATCTGGAGTGGCGGGATAGTAATTTTTCCCATAAGACAATATTGAGTGGGCGGTGAATGTCCCTAGCCGGGCTGCCGGAGATAAATACGCTTACGCACCCCTCATCTCTGCGGGCAGTCTGTGGCAGTATAATGGCTCCACTGGAGACGACTTAACGGAGCGTACAGGGTGAAGGTTCTACGTCAAGGCGGGGCGGTCTGGCTGGTGCTGCTGGCCGCCCTGCTGCTGGTGAGCAGCACCACTGCCCAATCCACCCCGAATTTTCGCGGCGACCCCAGTCTGCCCGCCCCCGAATTTGTCACTGGCCTCGACTGGCTGAACGTCCCCGCCCCATTGACGATCAGTGACCTGCGCGGCAAGGTGCTGTTGCTGGATTTCTGGACGTATGGCTGTATCAACTGCATCCACATGATTCCGACACTTCAGCATTTGGAAGCCAAATATGGCGATGCGCTGGCGATCATTGGCATCCATTCCGCCAAGTTCAGCGGCGAAGGCAAGACGAACAACCTGCGCCAGATCGTGCAACGCTACGGCCTGACGCATCCGGTCATCAACGATGTGGATTTTAAGGTGTGGCAGCAGTATAGTGTGCGGGCGTGGCCCACCTTTGTGCTGATTGACCCGCTGGGCAACCTGTTCGCGCAGCAGGCGGGCGAAATCCCGTTCGAGGCGTTCGATAAGGTGATCGGCGGCATGATCGCCCAGTTCGACGGTGAAAACGCGATTGACCGTACCCCGCTACCCATCCGCTTGGAAGGCGCAAATGTGCCGGCCTCCCCGCTGGCCTACCCCGGCAAAGTGCTGGCGGACGCACAGGGCGGACGGCTGTTCATCGCCGATAGCAGCCACAACCGCCTGATTATCGCGGATTTACGTACCGCCGACGTGCTGGATGTGATCGGTTCGGGCGCGGCTGGCCTGAGCGATGGCGACTATGCCAGTGCCACCTTCCGCAAGCCGCAGGGCATGGCACTGCACAACGACATGCTGTATGTGGCGGATACGCAAAACCACGCGATCCGGGCGGTGGATTTGCTGCGCCGCACCGTGACCACCGTCGCCGGAACGGGCGAACAGAGTTACGACCACGCCGCCAGCGGTGCAGCGCGGGAAACGGCGCTCGCCAGCCCGTGGGACATTGCAGCGGGCGGCGGCGACGAGTTGTATATTGCGATGGCGGGGCTGCATCAGATTTGGCGCTTCAATCTGGCGACGAATACCGTGTCGTGGCTGGTGGGCAGCGGGCGCGAGGGGCTGCTGGATGCGCCTTTCGAGTCGGCTGAACTGGCACAACCCAGCGGCCTCGTCTACCGCGATGGGGTGCTGTATTTCGCGGACAGCGAATCCAGCACGATTCGCGCCGCCGACCTCGCCAACCGCACTGTGACCACGCTGGCCGGAACAGCACGCAACGACCTGTTCGACTTCGGCGACAAAGACGGTGGCGCGGGCGATTCGCGTTTGCAGCACCCGCTGGGCGTGGCGCTGGGCGCGGACGGCCTGCTGTACGTGGCCGATACCTATAACAACAAGATCAAGCAACTTGATCCGGCGCAGCGCCAGATTACCACATTGTTCGGGCAGGGTGGCGAGGGCGGCTTCCACGACGGCGGCGCGGCGGAAGCGGCTTTCGATGAGCCGGGCGGGTTAGCTTACGCGAACGGCACGCTGTTCGTGGCGGACACCAACAACGGCGTGCTGCGGACGATTGATCTCGCTACGGGTACCGTGCGGACGATCACCTTCCCGAATCCGGTGGCGCTGCAAATCGCGGGGCAGGTGACAGTAGTGGGCGGCAACAGCGCCGCTGGCGACAGGCTGGAACTGCCGCCGCAGACGGTTGCTCCCGGCGCAGGGCAGGCCGAACTCACGCTCGAACTGCCGGAGGGCTATAAGCTGAACACGATTGCGCCCTTCAGCGCCGAATGGTCAGCCGAAGGTGACGTGGTGCAAATCGCGGACGCAGACCGCGCACAAAGCATGATCGCGCCCGCCAACCCGATCACGCTGCCGCTGACTTTCGCAGAGGGCAGCGCCACCTTGCACGGCGATTTGACCATCTACTACTGCGAAGCGGTGAACGAAAGCCTGTGCTTCATTGACCGTGTGACACTCATTCTGCCGGTGCAGGTGGCAGCGGGGACTGCAAACAGTACGCTGGCGCTCAAACGCACTATCACGCCCCCGCCGATGAACAGTTAGAATAGTGGGTGGGCGGCGGACAACACAGGAGTTGTCCCTACAAACCCGCGCCCCCTCTTGTTCCCTTCGCCTTGAGGGAGAAGGGTTGGGGATGAGGGGCGGCTACAGTGCGGGGCATGACAAGGAAACAGGAATGCAGGTATGGCAACGCTTGAAGCAAGTGGCGGCGCAGTTCCAGAACGCGCCCCAACACACACCTAAGGAGCCAATCATCGTGACTCCTTGGCCGCACAAACCTTTCATCTATCAAATCAATACATGGGTATGGCTGAACGAACTTAGCCGCAAATACCGCAGGCCGATCACGCTGGAAAGTGTGCCGGACGAGGTACTGAACAATCTCGGCGCGTTGCAGGTGGATTGCATCTGGCTAATGGGCATCTGGACGCACAGCGCCGCTGCCCGCCAGAGCGCCCTGCGCTATACCCACGAATATAAACCTGCCCTGCCGGATTTGAAGCAGGACGATGTCGTCGGCTCGGCCTATGCCATCGGTTCGTATCAGGTGGATGAACGGCTGGGCGGGCGCAACGGGCTGGCGCTTTTCCGGCAACGGTTGGCAGCACACGGCCTGAAGCTGCTGCTGGATTTCGTCCCTAACCATGTGGCGACGGATCATGCGTGGGTGAGCGTGCATACGGATCGGATGCTGCTTGGCACGCCCGAACTGCTGCAAAAGCGCCCCGACGATTTCTTCAGCACCCGCAATGCGCTGGGCAAAAAACTGGTGGTGGCGCACGGGCGCGACCCGCATTTCTCCGGCTGGATTGACACCGCCCAGATCAACGCCTTCAGCCCCAGCGCCCGCCGCGCCGCCTTGAACACGCTGCTGGACATCGCCAGTCAGTGCGACGGGGTGCGCTGCGATATGGCGATGCTCATGCTCAACGAGGTGTTCTCGCGCACATGGAACGGCGTGGTGGGTGCTGTGCCGGATACCGAATACTGGGCGGAAATCATCCCGCAGGTGAAGGCCGCCCACCCGGAATTTCTGTTCATCGCCGAAGTGTACTGGGATATGGAACACCGCCTGCACAGTTTGGGCTTCGATTACTGCTACGACAAGCGCCTGTATGACCGCCTGCGCGAAGGTCATAACGGGGATGCCCGCATGCACCTGATCGCGGACATCCACTATCAGAGCAAGCTAGTGCGCTTCATTGAAAACCACGACGAGACGCGGGCGGCCACCGCTTTCGGCGTGGAGCGCAGCCGCCCCGCCGCCGTGATGGTCTGTACGCTGCCCGGCGCGACTCTGCTGCACGATGGGCAGTTCAGCGCCCGCAAAGTCAAGCTGCCCATGCAAATCGGGCGTGCCCCTGACGAAACACCCGACGAAGCCCTGATAGCGTTCTACCGCCGCCTGCTGACCGAGATGCGCTCGCCCATCTACCAGCATGGCAACTGGCGGCTGTTCGAGGTCACACCCGGCCATCACGATGGTTCGCATCACAACCTGATTGCTTACGGTTGGCACGGTGAAGGGGACGATTTCCGGCTGATCGTGGTCAACGCCAGCGATTGGCGCTCACGCGGGCATATTTCGCTGTGGGCATGGTCGCTGATTGACAGCGATTCGTGGGTGCTGCATGATGTGATAGACGATAGCCGCTACACGCGCCCCGGTCACTCGCTGCATTCGCCGGGTCTGTATGTTGACCTCGCGCCCTATCAATCGCATGTGTTTCGCTTTACCCGCCGGCTGGCTGGTGCAGCGGATTAGACCTTCGCTGAATCAAGATAGACGAGGATAGACACGCGCTATGGCCTCCACACAGACACACCGCCCCCTGCCCGCCCTCGATCATCCGTTGCTGCGCCCCGCCTTCAAGCTGCTGCTGCTTCTGGGGCTGGCGCTGTATTTCGCCTACAACATCTTCAGCGGCAACCTGAGCAACTACATCAACCAGCGTTTCGCATGGCTGACCAGCGTTTCGGTGGCGTTGTTCCTGTTGCTGGCGGTGGGCAGCCTGCTGGAGCTACGCCGCCTGCGCCGTGCCGCGCCGCACGACCATGAGCATCACGACCACGATCATGAGCATGACCATGAGCATGACCACGACCACGCGCATGGCGGCCTGTCGTGGGCGGTGATTGCGGTGGCGGCAGTTCCGCTGCTGCTGGGAACGCTCATCCCTTCGCGCCCGCTGGGTTCATCGGCGGTGGATGGCAACATCAGCCTGAACGCCGCTTCCGTCACCAGCGCCACCACCTTCACCACCGACCCGCTGAAATGGAACGTGCTGGACTGGCTACGTTCGTTCAACCGCGCTGATGATTTGAGCAGTTTCAACGGACGGCAGGCAGATGTGGTGGGCTTCGTCTACCGCGAACCGACCTTCCCGCCGGACACCTTCATGGTGGCTCGTTTCACCGTGAGCTGCTGCGTGGCGGACGCTTCCGCTATCGGCCTCGCGGTACATTCGGCGGACAGCGCCACGCTGACAGCGGACACATGGGTGCGCGTCAAAGGCACGTTCGAGGCCGGGACGTTCCGGGGGGACAACATCCCCATCCTGACGGCAGACAGCATCGAGGTTGTGCCGCAACCGGAACACCCGTACCTGTATCCGTAGACTGATAGATTCGATTTGGGGTTATTCCCTATATAATCTAATAGAGGTGTTTGCAAAAAAAGGAAATAAGCGTGTTTCCACCCGACGATGAGATATTGTTTGATGTGCTTACGCCTCTCGGATTTACAGTACACTGTACATTGTCGTATTGGTTACGCAAAATCCTAACAGACCATCCCGTAATGGGTGATCGGTTGGAAACTGTCAAACATGCACTCTATGATCCCGATGAAATTCGTTTGAGTCGTAGTGATGATCCACGTTTAGTATGTGCTGTCGCACGTCAGACTGGAACAGAGGGCTTTCTCATTACGGCATATCCAACCGATAAGATCAAACAGGGTGAAACGGTATGGAAAAGATAAAAGTCCGATTTGATCCGACAGATAACACGCTCATTGTGTGGTTCGATGACCCGAAACACATGGCCTACCTCAGCCCGATTGAAGAAGAATCGGCAGGCGAAATGCACTTGATTAAAAATGAGGCTGGTCAAGTGATTGGCTTCGAGTGTCAATTCTATGGTAGCGCCCCCGGTTCCCTGACGGTTGAGATGGAAACCGCGCCGCAACTCACTGGACTCCGCACATAGCCAGCAGCAATCGTGACAATCGGAAATCGCCCCCCTATCTTCCCCCTTGCCCCATGTATGGGGATAAGGGGCTGGGGATAGGGGATTCTTGCCCACCCTCCATAACAACACCCCTTCAACCGCCGTGAATTGCTGTACAATTTACTTGCTCATAGAATTACAGGTAAGGATATGGGGATTATGGTTGCTGATACGGCATTCAAGGCACTCGTCATTGCTGCACATCCAGATGACATTGAGTTCGGCGCGGCGGGAACACTGACGCTGTGGGCGGATGCAGGCGCGGACATCACTTTTTGTCTGGTGACAGACGGCGGCGCGGGCAGCAACGCGCCGGATGTGGACTTAAAAGCACTTGTACTCCAGCGGCAGGACGAACAACGCGCTGCCGCTACCATTCAGGGCGTGCGCGAGGTGCTATTTCTGGGCTACGCGGACGGCGTACTGGAGCCGACGATGGCGCTGCGCCGCGACCTGACGCGCATCATCCGCGAGGTGCGCCCGGATCGTGTGCTGTGTTCAGACCCGACCCTGATTTTCGCGGGGACGAATTACATCAATCATCCCGACCACCGTGCCGCCGCCGAAGCTGCGATCTACGCGGTGTTCCCCAGCGCGGGGACGCGCCCGATCTTTCCTGAACTGCTGGCAGAAGGCTACGAGCCGCACGATATTGCCGAGTTGTGGATGTTCTTCTCGGAGAACAGCAATACTGTTGTAGACATCAGCGCGACGATGGATCGCAAGATTCAGGCGTTGTTGTGCCACAAATCGCAGTTGGGGGCGGAAGTGGAGAAGATGGTGCGCGAATGGGACGCGGAGCGCGGCAAAGAAAAGGGTTATGCCTATGCCGAAACGTTCCGGGTGATGCGCTTCAAAGAGCCGCCCGTTGCCGAAAGTCACGCGGAGAACGAAGCAGGCACGACGCAGACCGCCTAACGATCCAGCACAGGCGCGGGGCGCAGCAGTCCCACTAGAATTGCCAGCACGACCTTCACCATATAGTAGCCGGAACGGAAGGCGGTGATGGAGGACTGACCGCCCATGCGTGCCTGCATGGTGACGGGCATCTCGCGCAGCCGCAGCTTGGCGCGGTGCAGCAGCACAATGGACTCTGGTTCCGGGTAGTCGTGCGGGTAAATTTGCGCGCACAGGCGAATGGCGTGGCGGTTGCAGGCGATGAAGCCCGACGTGGGGTCGGTCACAGTTTGCCCGATGATCGCTGAAATGAGACGGGCGAGGATGAGGCTGCCGAAGCGACGGGCGGTTGAACCCGAATAACCGCGATCTTCGATATAGCGCGACCCGATGATAATATCCGCATCCCCTTCGGTCAGGGCGGCCAGCATGTGCGGGATGTCGTCCGGTGCGTGCTGACCGTCGCCATCGTTGCGGATGACCACCTCGTAGCCCTGCGCTTCAGCCAGCAGGAATCCGGTCTGAACACTCGCGCCGATGCCCACATTGTAAGGCAGGCGCAGCACCGTCGCCCCTGCCGCTGCTGCTTGCACGCCTGTTTCGTCAGATGAGCCGTCATCCATCACCGCCACATCGGCCCACGGTGCTTCGTGGCGAATGTTCGCCACCACCTGCGCGATGCTGTCGGCCTCGTTCAAAGCCGGAATGATAATCAAGGTCTTGGGATAGTGTGCCATAGGCAGGATTGTCTATGCCCCGGCAAAGACTGTCAATCCTAGACCTCACTCCTTCTCATGACCTTCGCCCCCGTCGTAATGATTCGGGATGATGATATGCAGGTCACGCGGCGGGCGGACGTAATGCAGATCGGGCGGCGGGCGCTGTGGCAGTTCCAGCGCCTTCGGGATGATGTCCTCGTAGGGCAGGATGCCCAGCAGATGCCGGATGCAGTTCAGCCGCGCCCGTTTCTTGTCGTCCCCTTCGATCTGATACCAGCGTGCTTCGGGGATGTCGGTGTGCTGGAGCATCAAATCTTTCACTTTGGAGTATTCTACCCAGCGCAGGCGGGTTTCCAAATCCATCGGGCTGAGTTTCCAGCGGCGGCGCGGGTCGCTGGCGCGGCTCTGGAAACGGCGCT
>CAIVEA010001001.1 GCA_903904765.1 uncultured Chloroflexota bacterium | reverse complement strand
TGTGCCACGCTCGAAGTGGAGATGATCTGCTGGTCGCCGTACTTGCCTTTAGCCAATTGCAATTTGACCCATTCCGCCATCTCATTAACACTGGCGTTAATCGAGCCGGCGGGGCCGACTTCGCTGATATTGCGGAAGTCAATGCGCTTCACAACATCATCGCGCTCGCCATAAGGCAGCGCATAATTCGCCGCTTGCTGCATGACATCCGTCGAGAAATTTGCCGTTTTCATCCCCAACGGATCGAAAATGCGCTTCTGGACGACATCTTCCCAGCTCGAACCATCCATCTTTCCAGCCAAATAACCCGCCGTCATATACATCAGGTTCTGATACTGCCAATGGGTACGAAAATCGCGGCTCGGCTCCAGATGGCGCAAGCGACTGAACATTTCTTCACGGGTGGCGGGCGAGTTGTACCACATTAAATCATGACGAGGGAGGCCAGAACGATGGCATAGCAGATCACGAGGTGACATCCGTTCGGCAGCGAAGTTATCCTTGAGCATGAATCCGGGGAGATAGTCACGAACAGGTTTATCCCATTCCAATTTACCATCATCTACCATCAAGGCTACCGATGCAGCGGTAAACGCTTTAGAAGCAGAACCGATAGCAAATACGGTGTCAGCGGTCACTGGCAATCCCTGTTCGACATCCCGCAAGCCAAAACCCCCTGCGAAGATGGTTTCGCCATCTTTGACTACTGCCACCCCTATACCGGGAATCTTCCAATCAGATAGTCTGGCGGGGAGCCATTCCGCCAGCGCCGCCTGCACTTTACTCTTGGCTTCCTGATTATCCATGAATGACTTCTCCTAGAATGAGCGAAATTAGCAGCCCGGATTATTCATTCCTGACAGGGAAATACCCCGTCCCCCCCAAGAACGAACCGGGAACAGATGCGGGGAACACCCGAACCGCACCCAATCATATCCCCCACGCCTAAAGCCAGCAACAATTCGTGCTAAGATGGACTGATCTAGCACAAAGACTTGCAGATAAACTTCGCCTGACCGTTTCAATATTAACTGTAGGAGCAGCAGCATGGATTTGCGACAAATCGCACACGACATTCCGGAGTATTCTGTATTCCTAACCGTAGACGAACTACACGCTTCAACGCGCCAACTTCATGCCGAATATCCGCAGATCACCCAATTGCGTGAGGTAGGCCGTACCCGGCGGGGCGATCCTATTGAACTGCTGACGATCAAAGGCGGGGCGCGAAACGCTTTTGTGTTCGGCGGGCCACATCCCAACGAACCAATTGGGACGATGACCATCGAGTTTCTTACACGCCGCCTGTGCAAGGATGCAGCACTGCGCGAAGAACTGGGTTACACGTGGCACTTCATCAAAACAATTGACGCGGATGGGATGCGCTTGAACGAAGGCTGGTTCAAAGGGCCGTTCACACCCACCAACTATGCACGGCATTTCTTCCGTCCCGCTATGTTCGATCAGGTGGAATGGACGTTCCCCATCGAATACAAAACGCTCAAGTTCGACCAACCGCTACCTGAAACCGAAGCCCTGATGAAAGTGATTGACGAGGTAAAACCGGATTTTATCTACTCGCTCCACAATGCGGGATTTGGTGGTGTCTACTATTATGTGTCAGACCGATGCGCCCCGCTCTATCAAACGTTTCATGACATCCCGGAATGGTTTGAACTGGCGCTCGATCTGGGTGAACCGGAAGTGCCTTTTGCCACCTCTTATGCGCCAGCTATCTATGGCATGATTACCAGTCGCGCTTTTTATGACTATCTGGAACAGAATGGCGCACCTGACCCGGCAACGATCATTCAGTCCGGCACATCCAGTGCCGAATATTCATCCAAGTACGGTTCGTTCTTTCTCGTCGTGGAAATGCCCTACTTCGATGATCCGCGTGTGAACAGCCAGAAACCCTCCAACATGCTGCGCCGCGATGCCATTCTGCAAGGATTGGATATGCAGGATGAATTTAACGACTGGACATTCGCCAAAATAGAGCAACTGGGCGATAGACTGCGCCTAGAAACGCCCATCTCAAGAGCCGTCAATGGCTTCTTGAGCGCAGGCAAATCGCATACTTCCGTAGAACGCCAATGGGCGCTCACCAACGAAGAAACCAACCGCCCCGCCACCGAAGCTGAGGCGTTTAGCAACGTAATGAGCAAACCGTTTTATCGCTTGCTTTTGCACGGCATGTTCGTGCGGATGCTGGCGGACGAAATGACCGCCGGAAACACCGCACCCATCATCGCAAGCATTCATGCCGAAGCCGCAGCACGCCTTGAGGAATATGGCGCACGCCTCGAACAACAGCTTAATTACCGGGCGCTGCCCATTCGCAGCCTCGTCGGGGTACAGGTATGCGCGGGGTTGGCGACAGCCCAACATGTCGCCACTTCCAAAGCCGAATAACCCCTCGCTCCCCCATCAAGAAATTGCCCCTCTTTTGCAGAGGGGCAACTCCGTCAAATCGCCGCCCAACCAGCTTGATGTATGCCGCCTAAGAATCGGGTGAGCATTCGGTGTGATACCGCCGCAAATGGATTGACACGGCTATCCATTCACCCTAGAGTTGGTACATGAAAAAATCACAACAAATCGTCATTATTGGCGCAGGCATTGGCGGGCTGACTTCAGCCGTTTTGCTCGCTCATGCGGGTTACAAAGTCACCGTCCTTGAGTCGCAAGCCTACCCCGGCGGCTGTGCAAGCACGTTCACACATGGCGGCTACCGATTTGATGCGGGCGCGACGGTTGCGGGCGGCTTTCAAGTCGGTGGCCCGCACCAACTGCTCGCGCAGCAAGTGAGCATCGAATGGCCCGTACAAGCACATGATCCGGCATGGGTTGTGCATCTGCCGGATCGATCAATCCAACTGACTCGCGATAACAGCGGCGTGCTGGCACAATTCCCCGACACAATTGCCTTCTGGAAACATCAGTCAAAGATCGCCGATTTGGGGTGGAAGCTATCAGCGCAGGGATTGCCGTGGCCGCCCACGAACACGGATGAATTAGCGCAATTGATGAAGGTCGGATTAGCTAATTTCCCTGCTGATCTGCGCCTTCTGCCGCTGGCCTTTCAGACCACACATCAGTGGATTAGCCGACACGGACTCCATCAGAATCCGGCCTTTGTGCGCTTCATTGACGCACAACTCTTGATCTCCGCGCAAGCCACCTCGCGCGAAGCGAACGCCATTTACAGCGCGACAGCCCTCGACCTTGCGCGGCAAGGTGTATATCACGTCAGCGGCGGTATCGGTGGCCTCGCCGACACACTGGTGGCAAAAATTCGGACGATGGGCGGGGATGTGCTATTCAGAAAGCGCGTTCAGAAAATCCATATCGAGAATGGCAGAGCCGCCGGAGTCAGCTTTACACAGGGGCGCAGAGACAAAAAGCCAGAATTTATCCCGGCGGATTTTGTGATTGCCAACCTCACTCCGTGGTCGCTCGACTCATTGCTGGCGGAGGCCAGCCCGAAGGCGCTGCGGAACGAAGTGGCAGGGCGAAAAGCAGGCTTCGGCGCGTTCGCACTTCATGTCGGCATCGAATCGAGCAAACTACCAACAAACCTCACGGCCGATCATCACCAGATTATTCTGGATATGGACGGGCCGCTGGGCGAAACGCGCAGCCTTTTCGTGTCTATGTCACCGGAGTGGGATTCTTCCCGCGCCCCCGCAGGACATCGGGCTGTGACCATCACAACACACACACACGTCCAGAAGTGGTGGGACTATCTGGCAAAGGGACATGAGGTCTATAGCGAGCAAAAGCGCATCTACGCCGACAAAATGCTAGATGGGGTGAATCAGGTCATTCCGGGTTTCAAAGATGCGGTCAAACTACTCCTACCGGGCAGCCCCGTCACCTACGAGTTCTACACCCAGCGCCATCTGGGGATGGCGGGCGGATTTCCGCAGCGATCCCTATTCACAGCCCGCAGCCCACGTACTGGAATTGCCAATATCCGGTTGGTGGGCGACTCAATCTTCCCCGGCCAATCCACAGCCGGGGTAACACTGGGAGCGATGCGCGTAGTGCGGGATGTGTGCCGCTGTCTTCCCGCACCGCAAAAGGGAAGTATCGCTGCCGAAGACCATTCCTATGCAACTGTGCTGAATGAGCAAGTATTGCGATAACGTTAGATGGTGATTATATACATCAAATTTCGTACAGATTGCACATTGGCATCTTCCAGCAAATCACTTAATCTAGGCGCACCTTAGCGACAGGAAATTTGACTCATGTTTAGCAATCTGCTGAAAAAGGCGAAAAAATACTCCCCGAACCCATAGTCCGGGTATTTTCGCTTTTGGCAGACTGAAATGACATGCGAAACCCGCCCGGATAGCGGGTTTTTTTATTGTATCCTGCCGCCTATTTCATCTTGAGTTAAGGAGCGACACAATGGGTTCTTCTGCTTGTCCTGAATGTGGTGCTGATGTCAACATCCCCGCCAACGCTATGCAGCATGAGCTTCTGCCCTGCCCCGACT
>CAIVEA010001000.1 GCA_903904765.1 uncultured Chloroflexota bacterium | reverse complement strand
TCTACGCATTTCGCCACGAAAGTCCGGCACTGGTCATCCTCGATGTGATGATGCCGGAGATGGATGGATGGGAAGCAGCGCGGCTTATCCGCAAAGAGAGTCAGGTTCCGCTGTTGTTCCTCACCGCCCGCGTAGATGATATTGACCATGTGACCGGGCTGGAGATTGGCGCGGATGAATACATCACCAAGCCGTTCAGTCCGCGTGTGCTGGTCGCTCATGTGCGGGCGCTGCTGCGGCGGACGTATGGCGAACTGGGTGCGGTTGCTCCGGTATGGCGGGTGGGCGATCTGGAAATTAACAGCGAGACGCATACCGTCACCCGCGCCGGAACGCGCATAGACCTGACCCCAACCGAGTTTGAATTGCTGGCAACACTGATTGCCCGTCCGGGGCGGGTGTTCACCCGTGTCGAACTGCTGGATCGGCTGCAAGGGCAGAGTTTCGCCGCCTTTGAACGGGCGATTGATGTGCATATCAAGAACCTACGGGCGAAAGTGGAGGTAGACCCTCGTGAACCGCAGTACATCGAAACCGTGTTCGGCGTGGGCTATCGCATGCGGGAGGACGGATGAACCGCCTTTCGGTACGCCTGTCGCTGGCTTTTCTGCTATCCGCGTGGATCGGCATCGGCGCGATGGTGCTGGTCGTGCAGCGGGCGCTGGATGCCGGCTTTCGCCAGTACGTTAGCACCCGCGACAGCGAAGTGAACCCCGAACAGATCACGCGGCTGGAAAGCTACTTTGCGACCACTGGCTCATGGGAGGGCGCAGAGAATGTGCTGAGTGGACGCGGTTCGGGCAGCGGCTCCGGGCGTGGTGCGATCATCACCATCGCAGACCTAAACGGGATGGTCGCAGCTTCCACCGACGCTACTTTATTAGGGACGACACTATCCGCCGACTCGCTGACAACCGCGATTCCGATGAGCGTAGACGGACAGCAGGTCGGTTGGTTGTTCCGTCAATCTCCCGGCGTGCAGGCGTTGGGCGAGGCCGAACTGGCTTTCCTGAACGAATCCAACCGCTGGCTGACTGTTGCTGGTGTGGGCGCGACGGCGTTGGCGCTGGTGGTGGGTGCGGCGCTGGCATGGACACTCGCCCGCCCGTTGCGCGAACTGACCCGCGCTGTCCGCGATCTATCCGTCGGGCGATTAGGCCGACAGGTACAGATTCGCGGCACGGTTGAAGTGGATGCGCTGGCGGCAGAGTTCAACACCATGTCGCAGGCGCTCGCCGAAGCGGAAGCGTTGCGTCAGCGCATGGCTGCCGATGTTGCTCATGAATTGCGTACTCCGGTCAGTGTGCTGCGCGGTCATCTGGAAGCGATGCTGGACGGTGTGTATCCGCTGGATAGCGCCCATGTCGCCGTCGCACATGACCAGACTATTCATTTGGCACGGCTGGTGGAAGACCTGCGGGTGCTGACTCTAGCGGAAGCTAAACGATTGCCATTAGAACGCACACGCTTGAGTCCTGTGGTGCTGGTCAGCCAGATTCTGGAGGCGTTTGAACCGCTGGCGCTGGATAGCGATATTTGCCTCACCCGCGAAATTGCCGCAACCATGCCTGATGTGTTTGCCGATAGCACCCGCATCCGGCAAGTACTCTCGAATCTGCTCAATAACGCGCTGCGCCATACCCCGGCGGCAGGCACAATTGCGGTACAGGTCAGCTCGGTGGCAGAAGGTGTGCGCTTCAGCGTCGCCAATACAGGAAGCGCATTAAGCGATACCGAAGTTGCGCGAGTATTCCAACCGTTCTGGCGGGCAGATGCGGCTCGTGAACGGGACAGCGGCGGCAGCGGCTTGGGGCTGGCGATTAGCCGTGAGATCATTGCTCTGCATGGCGGCACAATGGGCGTGGAATCTGCTGCTAACAGTGTGATATTCCACTTCACTTTGCCCGTAGTCGGGTAGAAGAGCGCTTATCAAAGATCGTTTGACCTTCGTCCCCTTGCGCTAGTCACATCCTGCCTACTGACTATGTTGGGTAACTTATGCGCTTCAAAAGTGGCGAAAATGCGTGTCCCCAAAAAGGAACGTGAAAGATCGTGTCGAGAAACGACTGCTACATTGGGATACGACCACACGCTGCCGCATCTGTAGTGCCGATTATAAGTTACCCAACGATGAATGCTTTCGCATCGGATTTTGGGGTGTGGTGACGTTTTTAACGCAATTCACTTAGGCATCAGCGACAAACAACATCTCATTTGACCTCATCCGATTCCATCACCCTCTACTTTGTGTTGACCGACAACCATTTTCAGTGCGCTACCGAAACTGATAGGGCAAAGCAGTTGACAATTATTTTCATCTGTGGTTAGATTATGAAAATGATTTTCATCATGCAGGTGTTTTATTGATATGAAAACCAAAAGTAATCCAGATCGCGGTTCGTTATCACTCATTTCCAATGCGTTACCAAAACTAAAAGGTACAACTCAAAAAGTGGCGCAGTTCATCTTGAATTCGCCTCAAGAAACGATCAACTTAACCATCACTGAATTGGCTACCCGTGTGGGCGTGAGCGAAGCGAGTATTGTCCGTTTCGCCAAGTCGCTAGGATATTCCGGCTTTCACGCGCTCAAAATTCGCCTAGCTGAAGATATTGTCTCGCCCATGATGATCGTCCATGAAGATTTGATGCCGGACGACACGCCTGCTACGGCAGTGCAAAAGGCGATGAATGTGGGTTTGCGCTCACTAGAGGATACGATGCGTATTCTCGATATGCCCATGTTAGAAATGGCAATTCAGGCGTTGTGTAACGCCCGCCAAATCATTTTGTTTGCGTCGGGCAATTCCATTCCCATAGCGATGGATTTTGATTTTCGCCTGACCAAAATTGGGTTGCAGAGCCGCTTTTCGATTGATCCGACCATGCAAGAGATGTATGCCACGCTCATTTCTCCCTCAGATGTGGCAATCGGTCTTTCGCACACAGGCAGTTCAATTGACACCGTGCATGCGCTGGAATTAGCAAAGCAGCATGGCGCACAAACGATCTGTATCACCAATCATTCCGATTCACCCCTCACTCGTTATGGCGATTTCTGTTTGTTCACCGCTTTACGAGTCAGCAATTTCCGGGAGGAACGGTTGGACTCCAGTCTGGCTATGCTGG
>CAIVEA010000999.1 GCA_903904765.1 uncultured Chloroflexota bacterium | reverse complement strand
CGCCCCACCGCCACGCCGGACAGCAGCGCCTGTCCTGCGCCCGCCGCGCCGGAACTGCCCGCCCGTCCCACTACCGCCCGCGAGATGGAAGCCGCCATCATCGGCTACCTGAACGGCGGGGGCGCTGCCGATGCGCTGGTGACGGTGCTACGCGACGAGTGGCAGGTATTTGCCGATGCGAACGCGGCGCGGGTGGATACCGATTTCACAGGCGAGGGTGTGCCGGATGTGCTGCTGGCGCTGCTCACGCCGGACGAGGGCGGGACGCTGCTGCTGCTCGGTTGCGTGAACGGCGTGTATGCCCCGCTGTACGAATCATTGACGGGCGCAATCGCGCCGCAGATCATTCAGGCGGGCGATTTCAACTTTGATGGTCGTGCCGATGTGCTGTTCGCCGTGCAGGTGTGCAGCGGCGACCCACAAACATGCAGCTACCGCACGCAGTTGGTGGGCTGGCGCGGGGATGAGGGGCGCATCGTCAGTCTGTTGAACACGGCGCTCACCACCGCCGATTTGCCCGCCGCCACCGATGTGGACAATGACCGCGTACTGGAGATCGTGGTTCGCCTGACCGATGACGGCGATGCCGATAGCGGCCCGTTACGCACAGGCGTGAACATCTACGATTGGAACGGCACGGCCTATGTGCTGTCCATCGTTCAACTAGACCCGCCGCGCTTCATCATTCAGGTGGTGCAGGAAGCAGACCGCGCCCTGAACCGCATGGATGCCGAACAAGCCATCTCGCTTTACAATCTCAGCCTGACCGACAACAGCCTGCGGGCGTGGCAGAATGATGATCCGGTCACGCTGCGGAGTTATGCCTATTATCGGCTGTTGCTGGCCTACGCCTATACGGATGATGACCGCCTGCTGCCCACCTATCAGGCATCACAGACGGCCTTCCCGGATGTAGCCGCCGCGCCAGTGTATGCGGGGCTGGTCAGCACATTCTGGAACGCTTGGCAGGTGACGAACAACCTGCACAGCGCCTGTGTGGAAGTGGCGGCGGCGGTGGCTGCGCGGCCTGAAGCGGTGGTCTTGCTCAACCGTTACGGGGCGCAGGGCAACACCGTCACCGCACCTGATTTGTGTCCGTTCTAACGGAGCCTGCATACGGACAGGCTTCCGCTTAACCATCAATCGAGGATTGTTGCACCATGTCTGATTTGTTGAAATATTATCAAGACCGACAGCAGGAAATGGTGGATTTCTTGACCTCGCTGGTCAATTTTGAAACCCCTACTACGGATAAGGCGCTGGTAGACAAACTGGGCGCTTTCATGGAAGGTCAATTCCGCGAATTGGGCGCACAGGTCACGCGCTTCCCGCAGGAAAAGGTGGGCGATTTCCTGCTGGCGAAGTGGAACGCCGATGCTCCCGGCAAGCCGCTGATGTTCCTCATCCATATTGATACCGTGTGGCCGCAGGGGACTCTGGCGGAACGTCCGGTACGCATCGAGGCCGACGGCAAGCTGTACGGCCCCGGCGCAGTGGATATGAAGGGCGGCATCACGATTGCGCTGTACGCCATTCGCGGGCTGGTGGAACGCGGCGAACTACCCAACCGCCCGATCTGGGTGCTGATGACCAGCGACGAAGAAGTGGGCAGCATCTATTCCGAGCCGGTCATCAAGGAAGTGGCGGCGCAGGTGGGACTGGTGCTGGTGATGGAACCGGCCACCAAAGAAGAGGCGCTCAAGACGTGGCGCAAGGGCGTGGGCAATTTCCACATCGCCATCGAAGGCCGCCCGTCACACGCTGGCAACGCGCCCGAACAGGGCATCAACTCGGTTATCGAGTTCGCGCAGCAGGCGCTCAAGCTGAACAGCTTCAACGATCTGAAGAATGGCACATCGGTATCGGTCACTGTGGTGCATGGCGGTTCGGCCACCAACGTCATCCCCGCCAAGTGCGAGGCCGATGTGGATGTCCGCACGCTGACCAACCGCGCCTATGACGAACTGGGTGAGAAGATCGTCGGGCTGACCCCGTTCATCCCCGGCGCGAAGATCATCGTGACACCCGGCCCGGCACGCGGGCCGATGGAGCATAACGACCAGATGGCACGTTCATTCGCACAGTGCAAGGCCATTGGCGAACGCTACGGCCTGACCATCCGTGAGGACGGCAGCGGCGGCGGCAGCGACGGCAACTTCACCGCCTATATGGGCATCCCCACGCTGGATGGCCTCGGCCCGCAGGGCGACGGCCTGCACGCGCTGCACGAGCAGGTGGTGGTCGCCAGTTTGCCGCGCCGCGCCACGCTGCTGGCCGGCATGCTGAAGGAATGGCAGACCGAGGGCTAACCCCGCGCTGATTTCCGCAAGGGGCTGGCATCGCGTCCAGCCCCTTTTTGTTTTCCCCGTGTGTGCGGTCAACTTTTCCAAAAAATTCCAAATTATTCGGTAGAAATTCCGTGTGTTCACCCCCACAATTTGAGATGTGGCTTTTTTCAATCACTCAACTGATGGAGGAATTTCATGGGACAATTCAGTGTTAAATTGGACGCAGAAGGCCTAAGCTACACGATCAATCATTCGTGGTGGAATCGGATAAGATCACAATCGGGGTTCGCACCATTGGAACATATCACTACGATTGAAAGTGTGAAAGTGCGGTTCTTCTTGTTCTGGAGTAGAGATCATGTTTTCATCCATGTGAATGGCGAAGATTTCGTTTATTTTGCAGCACCTCCCTATCAATCGCACACACTGGTTCAAGAACTCAAGAAGCAGCTTGCCGCGCTCCGTAGCAAACCTAGCTAACCGCCTCAGCCTCCCCCGCACCTTCAACATCCGGCACACCCCCTGCCGGATGTTTGAGTCTGGGTATTGACCCTCATCCCCGACCCTTCTCCCTCATGGCGAAGGGTG
>CAIVEA010000998.1 GCA_903904765.1 uncultured Chloroflexota bacterium | reverse complement strand
AGCAGCTTTTCGAGACGGCGCTGCTGCAAGAAGGCTTGCATCCTGACCCGGCTTCGATGGCCGCCCGCCTGACGACGCTGATGGAAGCAGCCACCGGTTCACGCTCACACTAGCCATATTGCTCCCGTGCCCCGCTTGCGCCCCTTCGCCATGAGGGGAAAAGGGACGAGGGTTACAACGATCATCCGCCCGCACTATGACGAATGTCCTCTGTGCGGGCGGTTGTTTTTCAGTACACTTGGAGTAGGTGTAGTCTTGTAACAGGGATGCGGTCACATGGCAAAAATTTTGATCGTAGACGATGAGCATCTAACTGTCGAAATGCTGTCTATGTTCCTGCAACTCATCGGTCATCAGCCCGTCGCGGCGCTGTCTGGTCAAGAGACGTGGGAATGCGTGAACAGTGAATCTCCCGATCTCATTTTGCTGGACATCATGCTGCCCGATGACAACGGGCTGGAGATTTGCCGCAAGTTGCGCCAGCAAGACGTGACTCGTTCCACGCCGGTCATCATGATTTCGGCCTGCTCACCGGCGCTCACCCGCGAAGCGACGGCGGCGGGCGCGAACGGCTACCTGACCAAGCCGATCAAAATGGACACGCTGAGGGCGACCATCGCCAGCAATGGCCTGCAATAACTCGTAGTTTTCGCTTCACAGCAGCCTTTTTCGCCTGTCTCCCGCGCTTCGCAGGAAACCATTTTCATCTGTTTCCCGAACAGCCGCCGCAATCGCCCTCAGGGTTGTGATGGCCTTGCTTTTTACGCGCTCAGGGCAGTACACTTAAAGACCTTTCAACACACATCAGACACCCCATTTTATTCAGGATAAGGAGCGTAAGCGCATGGTGAAACGGCTCAAGAATTACATTGGCGGCGAGTGGGTCGAATCCAGCGCCACAACCTACACCCCGGTGGTCAATCCGGCGACCTGCGAAGTACTGGCGGAATGTCCGGAATCGACGGCTGCCGATGTGGATGCGGCAGCGAAGGCGGCACAGGCGGCGTTCGAGGAATGGCGCGGCACTCCGGTGCTGAACCGTGCCCAGTATATGTACCGGCTCAAGACCCTGCTGGAAGAACGTTTTGAAGACCTGTCCGAGATGGTGGTGAAGGAAAACGGCAAGACCCGTGACGAGGCGCGTGGCGAAGTGCGGCGCGGCATCGAAAGCGTAGACTTCGCGGCCAGCGTACCCGTCATCATGCGTAACGACGGCGTGGAAGACATCGCCGCCGGCATTGACGAAACCACCGTTCGTCAGCCGCTGGGCGTGTTCGCCGCCATCACCCCCTTCAACTTCCCCTCGATGGTTCCGCTTTGGTTCCTGCCCACCGCCATCACGACGGGCAACACCTTCATCCTGAAGCCTTCGCCCCAGACTCCGATCAGCATGGAATTGCTGTACGAAATCATGGAAGACCTCGATCTGCCGGAAGGCGTGGTCAATCTCATACAGGGCGGCAAGGAAGCCTCGATGTCCGTCATGGAACATCCGCTGGTGCGCGGCGTGTCGTTCGTGGGCAGCAGCCCGGTGGCGCGCATCGTGTACGAAACCTGCACCAAGCACGGCAAGCGCGTGCAGGCGCAGGGCGGCGCGAAGAACTATATCGCCGTCATGCCCGATGCCGACCTGTCGGCCTCGGTCAAGAACATCATGGGCGCGGCCTATGGTTGTGCTGGTCAGCGTTGCCTCGCAGCTGCTGTTGTGGTGGCGGTGGGCGATATGTACGACCAACTCAAGGATGAACTGGTGAAGCAGGCCAAAGGTTTGCGCGTGGGCTACGGCCTGAACGAAACCACCCAGATGGGCACGGTCATCAGCACTGCCGCCCGCGAACGCATCACCAAGATGATCGAGCAGGGTGTGCAGCAGGGCGCAAAGCTGGCGCTGGACGGGCGCGGCGTGCAGGTGAACGGCTTCGAGGGCGGCAACTTCGTCGGCCCGACCATCGTGGAAAACGTCGGTTCGGATAACATTCTGGCGCGTGAAGAAGTGTTCGGCCCGGTGCTGACCATCATGAAGGCCGACGATTTCAACAGCGCGGTGGACATCATTAACAAGAGCAAGTACGGCAACGCGGCCAGCATTTTCACCAGCAACGGCAAGAATGCCCGCGAATTCAAGTACCGTGTGAACGCTGGCAACATCGGCGTGAACATCGGCGTGGCTGCGCCGTCGGCCTCGTTCCCTTTCGGTGGGCAGAAGGAATCGTTCTTCGGTGACCTGCATGGTCAGGGTATCGACTCGATCAACTTCTACACCGAACGCAAGATCGTCATCGAACGCTGGCTGTAAAAGCTGAAACCTCACCCCTCAATCCCCTCTCCATTTCAATGGAGAGGGGAAGCTAAGCGCAAGCGCAGCGGGGTGAGGTCGGAGACTCCCCGTTGATCGAATACCGCGATACGCTGGCGGGCGTGGAAGAAGCGCATTTGCGTGGCTTCTTCGTCGGCTGGCCGCACCCACCCTCACCTGAAAACCATCTGCGGATGCTGCGCGGCAGCCGGCATGTCTGGCTGGCGCTGGATGGCGAACAGGTGGTGGGGTTTGTGAACGCCATCAGCGACGGTTTCATGACCGCCTATATCCCGCTGCTGGAAGTGCTGCCCGATTGGCAAGGGCGCGGTATCGGCACCGAACTGATGCAGCGGATGTTGAATACCCTGCGCGTGTATTACAATATTGACCTGATGTGCGACCCCGACGTGCAGCCTTTTTATGCGCGGCTGGGGATGCGCCCGGTGGGCGGGATGGTGGTGCGCCACAATATGAGCGCCGTCAACCAGCCGCGCACGGGTGAATGAGCCAGTCCTAACTCACCGATACGATAGAGGAAGCTGATGTCACTGAATACGTTTGGGGCCATTCTGACCTTTGCAATGGATGTGGAAGCGCGTATGACCCCTATTATCAGGCGGCGGGCAACGCCGACCGCGCCAAAGAAGCCGATAAGCGCCGCGCCAAGCTCCAGCGCGCCCGGCAAGAATATGTGCTGGAAATCACGCTGGAAGCGATTGACGGGCTGGACGAGGCCAACTACGGGCTGAACCTGAGCGACACCTCGCTCGCCGGACAGCAGGCCGCCGCGGCTGTCGCCGCCCGCTTCTACGCGGAAGTTAGCCCGCACATCAACGTGCGCGACGCGCAGCGCATCCTCGAAAAGTGCGGCAAAGAATACGCTGCACTGGCGGGCTAACGCTCGCTTCTCCCGAATCTTCGCCCCTCTCCCTGCTTGCGTCGTTGACGCATAGTGGGGAGAGTGATTTTTTCGCACCTTCCACCACAGCCGAATCAGGCCAAGCCATGCCGCGCCTTTTGTCTCTGCCGCCAGAACAGGGCAGAATAAGAGGGCGCTTTGCTTTTCGCATACCTGCTTAGGGGGCCACATCATCATGCCTGAACAATGGATCGCACTCCTCATCGTCGGATTGGTGGCAGGCGTGGCCTCCGGCATGTTCGGCATTGGCGGCGGGGTCATCATCGTGCCGGTGCTGACCATCCTGCTCGGCTTCCAGCTTAAAATGGCGGTTGGCACATCGCTGGCGGCGCTGCTTATGCCCGTCAGCATCTTCGCCGTGATCGCCTACCACCGCGCTGGCAAGCTCAAAATCAGCACGGCGGCATGGGTGGCAGCGGGGCTGGTGGTCGGGGCGCTACTGGGGGCACAAATCGCGCTCAATATGGAACCCAAACCACTCCAACAGTTGTACGGCATCTTCCTATTCTATATGGCGTGGCGCTTCACCGAGCCACGCAAATGGCTGGCGGAACGGCGCGGCGAAAAACCTGCCCCTCCGCCGGAAACGCTGGCGGAAGTCAAAGGTTGGGTGCTGCTAGTAGTGGGCTTCGGCGCGGGCATCCTGTCGGGCATGTTCGGCATCGGTGGCGGCGTGGTGATTGTTCCGGCTCTGGTGGCGCTGCTGCACTTCGAGCAAAAGCAGGCAGTGGGGACTTCGCTGGCGGCGCTGTTGTTGCCCGTAAGCATTGGCGCGGTGGCACAGTATTATCAAAAGGGGTCGCTGGATATTGCGGTGGCGGCCTGTGTCGCGGCGGGGCTGGTGGGCGGGGCGTTCGTGGGCGCGAAGATTGCGCTGGGGCTGCCTTCCGCCACCGTCAAGCGCCTGTACGGGATTTTCCTACTGTTCGTGGCGCTGCGCTTCCTGTTTTTCTAGGGATGAAGGGAGTCAATTCATGTTGTTAATAACTGTAGGAGGATAATCATGAATTGGCTCAGCCAATCTATCGAAAGTGCAACACCGCTGCAAAGTAGCGAAATCGAGACTGCACTTTTGGATGGATTGATTACATCATCATACCGCCTCGCTTCAGAGGCTAATCTGCCAGCAGATGACACGCGCCAGCTACGGCAGCTTTATTGAGCGGCTGCATTTGACTTGGTGGTTGCAGCAGAATATTATAGAAACGTTGCAAATGCGAATTGGAGTTATTGTCCTTCGCAATCGGAACCATTCGCTTTCTATGTTTACACAAACACCTGCCCCCGATGCTTAATTGAGGAAAAGGAATTTTGTTTTTGCTCTGCTCATAAGCCGCAATCAGGTAAAATTGGGGCTGCAACATCTCGTCTTTTATCACTGTTT
>CAIVEA010000997.1 GCA_903904765.1 uncultured Chloroflexota bacterium | reverse complement strand
TAGTCCATCGTCTCTGCCCACATCTGCCGGAAACGAGCGATATAGCGCCCCATGTGGTAAGCCCCCTGAATCATGCGCTTGGGACCCAGAAAAATGACCATGATGATGAAAATCGCCAGTAATTCAACCGTTCCAACGCCGAAGATTTCCATACCTGCCCTCTCCGCGTGAAAAGCTCACCGCCAGATATAATGCAGGCAGCATTATAACCCCACTCTGGCAGGGAGCAATTTATTCTCATTTTCGGATGTCAAAGGAATCTACTGCGCCTGTACCAGAATTTCCCGCAGTTCGTCTTTGGTCAGCACAATCGGGTTGCCCTGCATCGAACTGGCGACAGCCGCCTTCTCAATCAGCGCCGGATAATCCGCTTCCACAATTCCGTAGCTGCCCAGCGGCGGGATTTGCAGTGCCGCGCACAACTCGCTCACAAATTGCACGCCGTCCGCCGCCACCGCACCCGGATGACCCGTCAGCAACCGCGCAACCTCATCGTACCGCGCCAGTGTCGCGCTCTCCGCTTGCCGTTCGCGCAACGCCCGCACGTTCATCGCCATAACGAACGGCAACAACCGCGCACACACGCCGCCATGCGGAGCATCGAACATCCCCCCGAATGGGCCAGCGAATCCGTGAACTGCGCCCAGTTTGGCATTCGACAATGCGAAGCCTCCAAACAGGCTGGCAAGCGCCATATCTTCCCGCGCCGCCGCATCGTCCGGGTTGTTATACGCCCGCTTCAAAGACCGCGCCGCCCGCTGAATACCATCCCGGCACAGCGCGTCCGTAATCGGATTCGTCTTGTTGCAGGTATACGGTTCGATGACCTGCGTCAGCGCATCCAACCCGCTTTGCGCTGTCACGGAGGGCGGTGAACTGTGCGTCAAGCGTGAGTCTACAATTGCCAGTTTCGCCAGCATTCGCGGGCTACGCAAGCTGACCTTCACTTGATGCTCGGGCGAATACAGCACCGCGTTGCTCGTAACCTCCGACCCCGTACCGGACGTGGTGGGGATGGTCACTAAAGGCGCAGCAGCAGCTTTCAACGGCTGTCCACGTCCGATTACTTCGAGGTAATCCATCACATCGCCGCTGTTGGTGAGCAGCGCCGACACTGCTTTGGCAGCATCCATCGCGCTACCGCCTCCAAACCCGATCACAAATTCCGCACCAAACGCCCGCGCCTGCTCCGCGCCCTGCTGGGCCACCTGAATGCTCGGTTCGCCAGTCACGCCATAAAAGGCGTATTCCACCCCTTGCGCCTTCAAAACCTCGAATAACGGCGCGACCCGTTCCACGTTCACACCGCCAACAACCAGCGCCCGCTTGCCAAAGGCCGCAATAGCAGCGCCGCTTTCGTTCAGAGAGCCGGGGCCAAAAACAATCTTCGTGACAGTGGCGAAATCAAAACGCATCTGGGTTATTTCCAGTTTTCGTCGTCAGGGAACACATTCCGGTATTCTACCCGAGTGCGGGCTTCAGCCAGCATATCGCCAACTGTATCACGCCAACGCAGATAGTGAGCCGTTTCGCGGTGCTTGGCGGGCGCGTTCGCATCCCGGTACACCTCGATAATCGTGAAGCGCGTCGGATCGTCCAACTGCTGATGGAAGTCAAAGCGCACCACTCCCGGTTCCTGCACGCTATTACGCGCATTATCGCGGGATGCCTCCATGAACTCGTTGATGAATTCTTCCTTGACCCGACAGAACACCTGTAAAACGTACATCAGCTTACTCCCAACCGCATATTGCAATGACCCAAACACACATCATCCACTCAGTAACATGAAGTAACGAATACATCACACTCACATTTTGCATCCAAGTATTTACATTTTGTAGAGTAATTGAACAGCCTGTGTAAATGTTAATGCTTCATGAGATTCTACGCAACAGCCATTTAGAAAACACTTATGATTGGTATGCTCATTCCGCTTTACACAATTCCGAAATTGCTAGACGATGAATACAGACATGCCG
>CAIVEA010000996.1 GCA_903904765.1 uncultured Chloroflexota bacterium | reverse complement strand
GTCACCAAGCCGTCTTCCTGCGAGGCTTTCACCACGCTGGCGATCATCTCGTCAATGGTGGTGAAGTCTGGCATAAGCAGGGGGATAACACCCCAGACCAGTGCCATCAATCGCTGTGTGACCTCGTTGGGGGTGACGCAGATGACCTGCGTATTCGGGCGTTCTTTCGCCACGCGGCGAGTGGTGTAACCCGTGAGCGAGGTGGTGATGATGGCTCTCGCGCCTAGCGCCTCGGCCACCTGACAGGTGGACTGGCTGATCGCGTCCGAGATGGCCTGACGACCTTCTGAGTCCGGTTTGTAGATGGTGCGCGGTTCACGTGCCATACTGCGGAGATTGCTTTCCGCGATGCGAGCGATGCCCGCCATTGTTTCGACGGCAATCACAGGATACTTGCCCGCAGCGGTTTCGTTGCTGAGCATGACCGCATCTGTGCCGTCCAGAATGGCGTTGTATACGTCACTGGCTTCGGCACGGGTGGGGCGGGGATTATCCACCATCGAGTTTAGCATCTGTGTGGCGGTGATGACCGGCTTTCCAGCCGCGTTGCACAAGCTGATGATGCGCTTCTGGTGCATCGGTACTTCTTCGGCGGGCGTTTCGACACCCAGATCGCCACGCGCCACCATGATGCCATCCGAAACTGCGATGATGGCTTCGATATTCTCTAGCGCCTCGTGTTTTTCGACTTTAGAGACGACTGCGACATCGCCGCCGAGATGACGGATGAGCCAGCGCAGTTCACGGATGTCTTCCGGGGAACGCACGAAGGACATGGCGAGGTAATCCGTATGGCTCTTCAGTGCAAACTCAATGTCCTCGCGGTCTTTATCTGTGATGGCGGACAGGGTGAGGCGGGCGGTGGGGGCGGTCACGCCTTTGCGCGAACTGAGTGCCCCGCCCACGACGGCTTCGCAGATGAGGCCGCGTGGCACTGTTCCCACCACCATGAGTTCGAGGTTGCCATCATCGAGGAGAAGTTGCATGCCCACTTTGATGTCGCGGACGAACTCAGGATGCGGCAGGGAAATCAGTCCATTTTCGCCGGGAACATTGTCCAGCGTCAACGTGACCTTATCTCCTTTCTTGAGCATCAGGGGTTCATTGGCGACCTTGCCAATGCGGATTTTGGGGCCTTGCATGTCGCACAAAATGGCAACGACGGCTTTTTCTTCCTGCGCCACGCGGCGGATGCGGGCGATAGTTTCGCCGTGCGTTTCGTGATCGCCGTGAGAGAAATTGATACGTGCCACGTTCATGCCAGCGCGTATCATCTGACGAATGATCTCCGGGTCGCGTGATGCCGGGCCGATAGTTGCGACGATCTTAGTGCGTTTGCCGTTGCCGAGTTGCTGGGACAAGCTGGCCCATCCTTTCCTCAAGTGCGTTCCGCCGAATTCGGGCGGTTCGAATTAACGCTTCAGATTGTTGAAGGCATTGATGCCGGCGTAAACGGCGGCACTGCCTAGTTGATCTTCGATGCGAAGTAGTTGATTGTACTTGGCGACACGATCCGAACGTGCCGGCGCGCCCGTCTTGATCTGTCCCGCGTTGGTGGCGACGACCAGATCGGCAATTGTGGTGTCTTCGGATTCGCCGCTGCGGTGGCTGACGATGACTGTCCAACCGGCACGCTGGCTCATCTGGGTGGCAGCCATTGCTTCGCTGAGCGAACCAATCTGGTTCACTTTGCACAGCAGCGCGTTGGCGGCCTTCTCGCGGATGGCACGTTGAATGTACTTGACGTTAGTCACGAGCAAATCGTCACCGACGAGCTGTACTTTGTCGCCAACGGCGGCCACCAGTTTGCTCCACGCGCTCCAGTCGTTTTCCGCCAGACCGTCTTCAAGCGAGATGATCGGGTAGCGCGAAACCCAGTCCGCCCAGAAGCCCACCATCTCATCGCTGCTCAACACGCGCTTCTCGATCTCCAGATGGTACTTGCCATCTTTGTAGAGTTCGGAGGCGGCGGGGTCGAGGGCGATATAAATTTGTTCACCGGGAGTGTAGCCGGCCTTCTGGATAGCTTCGATGATGACATCCAGCGCAGCCTGATTCGAACCGAGGCTGGGGGCGAAACCACCTTCATCACCTACCGACGTGCTGTGACCCTTCTTGTGGAGGATATTCTTCAGAGTATGGTAGATTTCCACGCACCAGCGCAGCGCCTCGCGGAACGAGTCGGCACCCACCGGCATAATCATGAATTCCTGGAAGTCGGTGCTGTTGGTGGCATGCTTGCCACCGTTCATGATGTTCATCATGGGGACGGGCAGCGTGTGGGCATGAGCGCCGCCCAGATAGCTGTACAGCGGCAGATCAGCACTGTCGGCAGCGGCCTTTGCAACCGCCAGCGATACGCCGAGGACTGCGTTCGCGCCCAGATTGGACTTGGTGGGTGTGCCATCCAGTTCAATCATACGATCATCAACGGCCTTCTGATTCAGCGCATACATGCCGCGCAGTGCATCGGCGATGGGGCCGTTGACGGCCTGAACCGCACGCAACACGCCTTTACCCAAGTAGCGACCCTTGTCCCCATCGCGCAGTTCCAGCGCCTCGTTTTCGCCAGTAGACGCGCCACTGGGGACAATCGCCCGACCAAACGCGCCGTCCGCCAATTGGACTTCGACTTCGACGGTGGGGTTCCCACGCGAATCGAGAACCTCGCGCCCTTGAATGTGTTCAATGATCGACATGTTATGTCTCCTGTGTTGTAACCAACTCTACACAACACCCATGCAGGTGAAATGTGTCGAAAGTAAACCGAAAAAGCCAGCCCTATGTTGTGACGATGGAATCAGATGGCTGTGTTCCGAATGATAACCTGCATCAGTATAAGCACTAGGGCACAATTTTTCCAACGAGAAAATTTGACGATGTAGGAGTTTCGGTCAAAAGAGCGTGTAGATGTGAAGATGAGAAGACAGACTCACGACCCATAAGCGTTTTCGATACAATGAGTGTGTCTTTTTGAAGGTCTGTGAAGGTGGCGGCATGGCAATCCGGCGCAGTGTTTACCTCGATCATGCAGCGACTACTCCGGTTGATCCGCGTGTGGTCGAGGCCATGATGCCGTATTTTACGGATGTGTATGGCAATCCATCGTCGGCGCACAGCTACGGGCGGCTGGCAGAAGCCGCAGTGGAGGCGGCGCGGGAAACGGTTGCCCGCATCCTGAACGCGCAGCCTGCGGAGATTGTATTCACCAGCGGCGGTTCGGAAGGGGATAACCTTGCTATTCGCGGTGCGGCGTGGGCAGCGCGGCGGCAGGGGCGTGGTAACCGGATTGTGACGCTGCCCGTTGAACACAGCGCGGTAAGCAAGACGGTTGACCAACTGGCTGATCTGATGGCGTTTGAACAGGTTATCGTCCCTGTGGATGCTCACGGGCAGGCTGATGTGGAAGCGTTCCGTGCGGCTTGTGTGGAGGGTACGGTAGTGGCGAGCGTGATGGCGGCCAACAACGAGGTGGGCAGTATACAACCGCTGCGCGAACTGGTGGCTATCGCTCATGCGGGCGGCGCGTGGTTGCATACGGACGCGGTGCAGGCTGCCGGACAAATTCCACTGGACGTGCAGGCGCTAGGCGTTGATTTGCTCAGTCTGTCGGCGCACAAGTTTTACGGGCCGAAAGGCGTGGGGGTGTTGTATGTACGGAAGAGAATTGACCTGATCCCCAGCCAGAGTGGGGGTAGCCATGAGGAAGGGCGGCGGGCGGGGACGCATAACACAGCGTTTATTGTGGGGCTGGCGAAAGCCTTAGAACTGGCTTCGGATGAGATGGATGAGCATGTACAGCATTATCAAATGTTGCGCGATCAACTCATCGAGGGGGTGCTGGCGCGAGTGCCGGGCAGCCGGCTGACTGGACATCCGGCGCAACGACTGCCGAATCACGCCAGTTTCGTGATTGATGGGATGGAGAGCAATACGCTGATTATGCACCTCGATTTACGGGGGATCGCTGCCAGCGGGGGTTCGGCCTGCAAGACGGGCAATCCAGAGCCATCGGACGTGCTGCTGGCGATGGGATTCACCCCGCAGGAGGCACTGGGCAGCCTGCGCTTGACGGTGGGGCGGCAGACGACAGAAGCTGATGTGGAGTATACGGTGGCGACTTTAACGGAAGTGGTTGAGAAGTTAAGGAACTTGAACAGCGAATGGATACGGTGAAAAAGCCCCAAGATACCCGTGTGGTGGTGGCAATGAGTGGCGGCGTAGATAGCTCGGTGGCCGCCGCGCTGCTGGTGGAACAGGGGTACGATGTCGTCGGGATG
>CAIVEA010000995.1 GCA_903904765.1 uncultured Chloroflexota bacterium | reverse complement strand
GACAATCAAGCGCAATCAAGCCCCAGAAATGCGGCGCTATGCCCGTTCAATCCGCTATTACACTGACGAACGGCGCTGAATCCGGCGCACAACCCACAACAGCCCCGCCGCCGCCAGCAGCGCAAACAGTGGAATTTGCGGGATGCTGTAGCGTTGCCACCCCAACGGATTCACCAGTGCGCTGCCCGTCGTCAACAACACCCACGCCAGCACGCCGATCTGCCAGCGATCAGCGGCGGCGCGGCTCTGTCGCAACAGCGCCACCAGCCCAACGGCAACAGACAGCGTGAGCAAACCGCCCACCACAACGCCGCCTTGCAACCCACTCAGCGGTGAGGCCATGTAATGGGCGATTTCGGCTTGAATGGCCTGCGCGTTCGCCCAGAACGACACTTCGTAGTGCATCAGCGGCGCGATGAACGGTTGCGTAAGCAAATCGGTCATGCGCTGCCCCAACGGGGTCACACCGCCGCTGACCGCCACCTGTATATCCAGCAAGAGTTGGCGCTGTGCCACCAGATCGCCCAACCGCGCCAGCGTGTCGTTCCACAGGGCAGGCGAAAGTGCGATGAACAGCCCTACCCCCAGCAGCGCCGTGATGAGCAGCGCCCCCACCGTGCGGGCGAACGGCAGCCATCCGGCACGCCCCGCTGACCAGCAGCGCACGAGGGCGGTCAAACCGATCCAACCCAATGCGCTGCCCACGAACAGAATGCCGCTGTGCTTGCTGGACAGCACCAAGCCGCTGAAGGCCGCCAGCGCCAACCACGCCCACAGGCCGCCCTGCCCCCGGCTGATGCGGATGGCGACCCATACTGCCAGCAGTCCAAAGGCGAGCATCGAACCTTCCATCATTGCCCGCCGCCCGTTCAGTAGCAAAATCGGGTTCAGCGTATACAGGGCGCTGGCGGCATAGGCCAGCGGACGCGCCCCCATCTCCCTACCGATGGCGAACAACGCCACTGCCCCCAGCGCGAGGAGCAGCGCCGACGGCAACCGCCCCGCCGCCAGCAGCGCGTCCGAGGGGCGATGTCCCGTCGCCACGTTGGTGTCATAGTCCAGCCCCCAGTCCCAGCCGGGGCGGGGCGGCAACATCCCCGAATTCAGTCCCGCCAGATGCCACGACAGGCCGATGCTGTAGCGCGACACCGAACCATTCAGGATACGCAACCATGCGTCGCCATCCAGTTCGTAGGGCGGCTGCACCTTCAGCGCGTCCGGCTGGTGGTCAATGAAGGCCGTGACGTAATCATGGCTCATGTAGATCAGCATGGACTCGTCGCCATGAAAGGTGGCGAGCATCATGCCAGCGAGGATGAAAGCGGTCAGCGCCGCCAGCCAGAGCACATCCATCAGGGGACGAAAACGGGGATTCACGTTCAAGCGCGGCCTCGTGAGCAAGTCACTTCATGTTAAGATGAGAGTACATTCTAGCACCAGCCACCGGGATTCTCGCGTGTTCATTTCTCATCTGCGCCGCCACCTCCCCCTCATCCTTGCCTATTTCGCTGTTGCCCTGCTGCTGACGTGGCCGCTGGTCACGGTGCTGGGGACGCGCTTCGCCGGACACCCCTTCGGCGACTCGTATGAGTACGCCCGCATGATCTGGAGCTACACCAACGCCTTCCGCAGCGGACAATCGCCCTTCTTCCAGCCGTTGCTGGCCTATCCCGACGGCCTGCCCGCCCTGTGGCTGTGGAGCGTCCCACTGCAATCCTTTCCGGCATGGGTGCTGGCCTTAGCCCTGCCGCTGCCCGCCGCCTTCAACCTGTCGCTGCTGCTCACGCTGGCGCTCAACGGCTGGGCGGCTTACCTGCTCACCCACCACCTGACGAAGCATCGCGGCGCGGCGTGGTTGGGCGGGCTGATCTTCATGGCCTATCCCACCTTTCAGGGGCAACTAGGGGCGGGACACAGCGGCTTGCTGGCGGTGTGGCCGGCGGTGCTGTATGTGCTGGCGCTGCTGCACCTGCGCGACACGCCTTCTCCCGGCTGGCGTGAACAAGTACGGGTGGCGCTCACCTTCGCCCTCAGCGGCATGGGCAGCCCGCTATTGCTGATCTACCTCACGCTGCCCCTCACCCTGTTCGTGCTGTGGCCTCGCCTCACGCGCTGGTGGACGATGCGGCGCATCCTGCTGGCGCTACTGGCGGGTGCGGCGCTCTCCGCCCTGATTGCCATCCCCGGCTGGCAGGAAGCGCGGGGAACATCCGACAGCGAACGACAATCCAGCAGCATCTTTTTCAGCGCGGATACACTGGCGGTGGTGTCGCCCTCGTTCATGAATCCCCTGTTCGCGGGGCTGGGCTATCCTTCCCGCGTGCTAGGTGTTGACCCCTTCGAGAAGCTGGCCTATGTCGGCCTCGTCGCGGGCGGGCTGGCGCTGTTCGGCCTGCGGCGGCGACCTACGGCGCGGCGCTGGCTGATGCTGGCACTGGTGGTATGGGTGTTCTCGCTCGGCCCATTCCTCAAATTCATGGATAGCCCGATTCACTTAAATATTGGCGGCACACAAACGCTCATTCCCTTGCCCGGTCTGCTGCTGCAATCCCTGCCGCCCTTCAGCGCCAGCCGCACCCCCGCCCGTTTCAACCTGACGCTGGCGCTGGCAGTGGCGGTCATAGCGGCCTATGGCGCAGCTGAAGTGGGCGCGTGGCTGGAAAAACGCCTATCCCGCCACTGGCGGCGGGCGCTACTGCTGCTGGCCTCCGCACTGATCGGTTGGGAATACTTGTTCTTCGGCGGGCTGGATGGCACTTTCCCGCGTTTGCCCACCATCTCCGGCGAAATTCCTGCCGCGATTGCCGCCCTGCGTGACCGGACAGATGTGCGGGCGATCTTCGACATCCCTTGGGCGCATCCACTGACCGATAAAGAAGCCCTGTTCCTGCAAACCGGACACCAGCACCCGATCATAGCGGGGCATGTCGTCCGCGAAACGCCCGTCAACCCCGCCAAACTGACCCTCCTCGAACAGACCCTCGATCCGGCGCTGCTAAATGCCGCTGGCGTGGACATCATCATCCTGCACCGCGAATGGGACGATGCCGAAGGCGTAACCGAAGCGCGGTTGCATGACCATTTCGGCGCACCCACCTACGAGGATGAAGCCTATGCGGTGTTTGAAGTGCCGCCACCGACCACAACGGATATGCCCTTCAGGGCGTTACCCGTTGAGTCAGGCAGCCTAGCTCCTTACCGCGACTCGGCAGTGTATACGCCTGAAGCGGGTGAGATGTGGATAGAGGGGCGGCTGATCGCACAGAACCGCACCATCCGCCTGCTGGTGGATGGTGAACCGATACAGCAATGGCAGGTGACGGGCGAGATGCCCTTCAAAATGCAAGTATTCGTGGCAAAGCGCGGCTACCACACGCTGCGCTTGCAGGCGGACGGTTGTGGAGCGCAGGACGAGTGCCACGACATCACGGTGAGCGATCTGCACATTAGCGATTTCGCGCCGGGAGATCATCCGTAGCCGCCGCGCCGTTCGCTCTGCGCGAGAAAAGTGCAATATACCACTTCCCCTCTCTATAGCGGTACTCCGCGTGATGGAGAGGGGACTGAGGGGTGAGGTTCTGAAACTACTGTCGGATGGCGACCTGATGCGCGTGGCGCACGAAATCCATCCCGCGCAGTTCTTCGAGGACCGGCTGCGGCAGCGGTTGGTCGAGCGTGAGCGCCGTCAGGGTGTGGCCGCCGCGTTCGGCGCGCCCCGTCTGCCAGCTGGCAATGTTCACATTGTTGCTCGCCAGCAGCGTACCCACCCGCCCGATCACGCCCGGTTGGTCGAAGCTGCCGAGGATGAGCAGATGGCCTTCCGGCACGAAGTTCATGCGGTACTGGTTGATCTGGACAACATGCGGCTCTTTGCGATCCAGCAGCGTGCCGGCGATCACAATATCCTCACCATTCTCCAGCGTCACCTGACACGACACGAGGTTGGCATAATCGCCCGTCTTGAGTCCTTTAGCCTGCGTGACCTGTATCCCGCGTTCGGCAGCCATGACCGGCGCGTTGATGTAGTTCACCTTATCGCCCAGCACGGGATACAACACCCCTTTGAGGATGGCGACGGCAATCGGCTTGATGAGCGCACTGGCATCCTCGCCGCGATACTCCACCGCCACGCGCTGAATGGGGGAACGTGCCAGCGTGTGCAGCACCGCACCCAAACGTTCGCCCAAACCCATGTACGGGCGTGCCGCCTCGTATTCCACACCGGGCATGAACGGCAGATTGACCACGTTGCGGTAATCCGTGCCGCGTAGCGCATCCAACACCTGCTGGACGATTTGCAGCGAAACATCCTGCGTGGCTTCCACCGTGTTATCGCCAATGCGCGGCGTGTGGATGATGTTATCCAGCCCCACCAGCGGGCTGTTGTAAGGCGGTTCTTCGTTATACACATCCACCGCCGCACCCGCCAGTCGTCCCTCTTTGAGCGCCAGCGCCAGCGCCGCCTCGTCCACCACGCTGCCGTGCGCGGTGTTAATCAGGCGGGCGGTGGGCTTCATCTGCGCCAGCGTCGCCTCGTTGAACAGGTTGGCCGTCTCCGGCGTGGCCGCCACATGAATGCTGACGAAATCGCTGCGGGTGAGCAGTTCTTTGAAGCCCACCAGAATCACACGCTCGTCGTGCAGTTGTTCCTCGCTCACATACGGGTCATAGGCCAGCACGGTCATGCCGAAGGCCAGACACCGCGCCGCCACCACACGCCCCACGCGCCCCAAGCCGACTAGCCCGATGGTCTTGCCGGAAAGCTGTGTGCCGGCCTGCCGCTTGCGATCCAGCAGCCACCAGCCATCTTTCAGGCTTTCGTGGGCCACCACCAGACGGCGGCTGAGCGCCAGCATCAGCGCCAGCGTATGTTCGCCCGCCGCAATCGCGTTCGTGCCGGGGGTGTTCATCACTACGATGCCGCGCCCGGTGGCGGTATTCATATCAATCCCGTTCAGGTTCGCGCCCACATGCCCGATCACCTGCAAATTCGGCGCTTGATCGAGCAACGGGCGATCCAGCGCCACCCCATCGCGGGTGATGATGGCGTGGGCGGTTTTCAGCCCTTCGCGCACGGCGGGCAGCGTGGGCGTGACCACCTGCACGGTGACATCATGCGTATCTTGCAGCAACTTCAAACTGGATTCGGCCAGATCAGTGGCAACGAGCACATGAAAACGGGACAAGGGCGCACCTCAATGAACAAGTGGCAGGACGCGGCACAGTATAGCCCAGACGCGGCGGCCTGTTGAGGGGATTTATCAGCCGATCAACGGTTGTTGTTTTACTGATATCATGTTTTTCAAGCACACTGTCTCTACAGCACAAAAT
>CAIVEA010000994.1 GCA_903904765.1 uncultured Chloroflexota bacterium | reverse complement strand
TGTGAATCAAGCTGTGAAAGCATTGGCGATTGCGCGTGGTTACTTAAACCGCGACGAGATTGATATTTGTTTCACGCCGTTTTTCACGGAAGTGAATATTGACGGGCAGGAGCGAACCGCGGTACGCTTTGCGGTCGAACCACGCAATCCACAGCAACATTAGGGGGCTTGTACTGCGCGTTGATTTGCACCTTCACACCACCGCGTCGGACGGGTTGCTGACTCCGGTGGAACTCGTTCAGCTTGCGAGGCGGCGTGGGCTGAACGCAATAGCCATCACAGATCATGATACTACATCTGGCATACAATCGGCTTTGCGGGCTGCACAGGGTTCGCCTGTTGTGATTCCCGGCATCGAGATGAGCTGTGAAGGGGACGACGAAGAAATCCACTTGCTGGGCTACTATCTGAATCCAGATGATCCCGCGCTGGTGGATGCGCTGCGGGCGCAGCATACGCGGCGGCAGGAACGCACTCGCGCCATACTGGAACGCCTGTCGGTGCTGGGTGCGCCCGTCACATGGGAAGCGGTGCAGTTCCATGCATCTGGTGAGGCCATCAGCCGCCCCCATGTAGCGCGGGCGCTGGTGGAAGCGGGGCATGTGAACGATGTGAACAGCGCCTTTGACCGCTATCTGCGGGTGGGCAAACCAGCTTATGTGGCGGGCAAATGGTTCGGTCTGACGCAGGCGATTGACCTGATTCATCAAGCGGGCGGCGTGGCAGTGCTGGCGCACCCCGGCGTGTTGCGCGATCCCGAACGCTGGGCGGCGCACCCCGGTCTGGATGGTCTCGAAATCATGCACCCCGCGCACAAATCGTCTATGCGGGCGAACCTGCGGGGATGGGCGCGGCAAAAGGGACTCATTATGACTGGTGGCTCGGACTTTCACCGTCCGCAAGACGCGCTTGGCAGCCAGAGCTTGCCGCCGGATACGCTGTATCGTTTGCGCCAGTGCGCGGCGCGTTATCGCCCGGACAACCCCGGATAATCCAAGAACAGCACTTCCAGCGCCAGCCGCAAATTCAGGTTTCTCGTCAAATCATCGAGAGTGCGGCGCGTGGCTTTGAGCGCGGTCATAGCTTCGTCCGGCGACATGCTGCCTGCCAGCCGTTCCACCGCCTCGTGCCGATCTTTATTGGCGGGCGGGGTGACTGCTCCCTGCGTGAGCAGCAGCACATCGCGCCAGTAGGTCTGCCACAATTCCAGCAGCGGCACGAGCGCCAGTTTATCGCGGCTGAGGTCGTCGGCGATCTCAAAACGGCCTGCGCGGTTGCGGTTGAGTACATCTTCCAGCAGGTCGAGCGCCTGCGTCCGCTGGTCAAGGATGGCGGGGTCTTCGAGGGCGCGAATCGCCCAGCCCATGCGCCCGCCGCACAGCCGCGCCAGCAAATCGGCCTGATCGAGCGCCGCGCCCTTGTGGACGATCAAGGCCTCGCGCACCACATCCTCCGGCACAGGCCGCAGCGCAATCACCTGACTGCGGCTGATGATAGTGGGCAGCAGCGTTTCCGGCGCGGGCGCAAGCAGGATGATGACGGCCTGCGGTGGCGGTTCTTCCAGCGTTTTGAGCAGGGCATCCTGTGCGGGGCCGCGTGCGTGGTCGAAATCGCGGAAAATGGCGATGCGGTGGCGGGCTTCGTAGGGCTTGAGCGCGATGCGCCCCATCATCGCCCGCACTTCCTCGATTTTCAGCGCACCCGTTGCGGGGTCGTTCTCCGAATACAGGATGTCCGGGTGGCTGCCGCTGGCGATGCGCTTGCACATCGAACACTGTCCGCAGGGGCGAGCGGATTCGTCGGCAGCGGTGCAGTTGAGCGTCATGGCGAAGGTGCGGGCGAAGGTTTCCTTGCCGATGGCCTCTGTGCCGACGACGAGGTAAGCGTGACGAACGCGCCCGTTGGCGAGCGCCCGCCGCAGATGGTCAACCGCCCAATCGTGTCCGTAAACCGGCCAGTGATGCGTATTCATAGGCGGTATTATAGCGGCGGGGGCGCAAAATTCTACGTTGCGCTGGAAACCCTCATCCCCCAGCCCCCTCTCCGTAGTAACAGGCTGAGGGGGAGTAAGCAGCAGACTCTTTCTCCCCTCTCCAAAGCGGTACTCCGCGTCTTGGAGAGGGGGTGGGGGTGAGGTTCTTAAAAAACCTACCCTTGAAAGTCCCTTCGCCCTGAGAGAGAAGGGTTTGGGGATGAGGGTGTGTCTGGCTCACTCGTATTGCAGAGCGCGGATGATGTCCAGTTTGGACGCGCTGCGGGCGGGCAGGATGCTGGCGAACAGTGCCAGCAGCACGCCCACCACCACCGCCGCGATGATGCCCATCAGCGGGAAGGCGAATGGCATCGTCCAGCCAATCGCGCCGAATGCGCCGATGAACCCGTAGCTGATCGCTACGCCCGTCAGCACGCCCATTGCCGAGCCAAAAATACCCAGCAGCAGCGCCTCCGCTGTGACCATGCGGCGCACCTGCTTCTGGCTGCCGCCCACCGCCCGCACCACGCCGATTTCGCGGGTGCGTTCGAGGATGTTGATGGTCAGCGTATTCAGCAGCCCCATCGCCGCCGGAATGATGATGAGCGCCGCCAGAATGTAGAAGAACATCATGGCGCTGGCCGACAGGTCAACAATCGTCTGACGGTATTCGCCCGTGAGTTGCGCCGTGAACTGCGGGTAATCCTTCACGATGGCTTGTACATCGGTCAGCGCGGCCTGTTTGTCCGCCCCCGGCACGAGGTTCGCCATCAGCAGGATGTCCTCGCTTTTGTGGAAGTCCGCCGCCATGTTCGCCTGCGAGATGAATACCACCGCCACTTTGAAGGTCAGGATGTCGTTGGCAACGCCCACCACGCGGTAGGTTTGTGGCCCTTCGGCACTTTGCATCACGATGTCGTCGCCCACGTTCACGCCCAGCGTAGACTGCGCGATGGACGTGATGAAGGCCGTGCGCCCGCTGCCGAGTTCGTTATAGGCGGTTTTTGCGTCACCTTGCGGGAAGTCGAACGTCGCCACTTTCGGGTACTCGTTCGGGTCAATGCCCAGCACCTGCACCGGCTTGCCCGCCACCGTAGATGCGGCATAGCGCATCGTCCCTACCGCTGCCACCGAAGGCAGCGCCCGCAGCCTCGTTGCCAGCGAGTCGTCCGCGCCGATTACACCGCTGTAGATGCCCACGCTCTGCGGCGTGAGCAGGATGTCGCTGGAAAAACTGCGCCCAGCCAGATTTTCCAGCAGGCCAGTGAAGGCGCTCACTAGCGCCGCCGCCAGCACCAGCACCGCCAGCCCGATCATGAGCGTACTGCCTGTGATGGCGGCACGCCCCGGCTGCCGTACCAGATTGCTGCGTGCCAGATCGC
This sequence comes from uncultured Chloroflexota bacterium, assembly GCA_903904765.1. The sequence continues at coordinate 14,772 of CAIVEA010000994.1, read as the reverse complement.
CTTCGCGGGCGAACCACAGCGTCAGCAGCGGGCTGAACAGCCGCGCCGCCGGAATGACCAAACCGGGCGCGGCCAGCATCATGCCGATCAGGAATAGCATCGCGCCGTTGGCGGCCAGTTTCGCGCCGCCCAGCAGCATCCCCACCGACAGCAGCATCAACACGCCGCCGCCGATCAAGTTCCAGCGGGCGGCGCGTTCCACGCGGGCGGTGGCCGTCGGGCGCAGCGCGTCTAGCGGAGAGGTGCGTCCGGCAGCGCGGGCAGGCCAGTAACCCGCCAGCAGCGCCGTCAGCATCCCTAGCGTAATCGCTATCACGAACGCGCCGGGGTTGGCCTGAAGCTGAATGGTCGGCAGGTGGAAGTAGGTCTGCCACATTGAGCCGATCACACCCACCAGCCCCACCACCATGAGATAGCCCAGCACCAGCCCCACCGCTGTGCCAATCGCCCCTTGCAGCAGGCTTTCGATGACGATCATCACCGTGATTTGCCGCTGCGTCGCACCGATGGCACGCAGCATAGCGAGATCGTGCCGCCGTTCGAGGATGACGGTGCGGAAGGTGTTGAAGATCAGGAATGCGCCGAGGAACAGCGCCAGCACACCCAGCAGATCGAAGATGGCGAAGCCGACCTGCATCGAACCAACCACATCCGCGCCGTTGGTATCCGCCGCCAGTTGGAAGCCGTCGCCCAGTGCCGCTTGCACCGCCGCCGTCACTTCCGCCCGGTCTGCGCCCGCCTCGATGGACACTTCAATCGTGTTAATCAGTCCCGGCTGATTGAAGGCGGTTTGCGCGTCTTTCAGCGGGATGTATATTTCCGGCGCGGACGGGCTGCCCGCTTCGGCTAGGAAGCCGACGACGGTATACAGCTTCAGGCCGCCCGCCGTAATCAGCGGGAACACCGTGCCGATCTTCAGTTCAGGCGCGAAATCCGCGATTCCCGCCGGAAAGACCGCCGCGCCGCTGTCGTCCGGTTGCAAGAAGCGCCCTTCGCTCATGGCGAACTGGCGCACGTTGGTGGCGCTGGCCGCGTCAATCCCGATCAGTTGGATTTGCGCGGCGCTGCCCAACGCGCCGTTTTCCACAGTGGGCAGGCTGAACTGACGGCTGAGGATGCCCGTCACGGCCTGCACATGCGCCACGCCGGACACGGTGGGCAACACCGATTCGGGCGTGAAGGATGCGCCGGATGCGCTGGTGAAGCGAATGTCCGCGCCCGAAATCGAGGACATGGACTGCTTGAAAGCATCCATCATCGAGGGCAGCGCGAGGTTGATGGCGAAGATGAGCGCCACGCCGAACACGATGGACAATGTGGTGAGCGTGGTACGCAGCCGCCGCCCGTTCAGGTAGCGCAGCCCCATGCGGGTCATCTGCCCGACGGTGGCGCGCCAGTCGTTCCGTTTTGTGGTCATATTCCCACCCCCTAGCTGAAGGCCACTCTGGTCAATTGTTCCCGAATCTGGTCGGCGTTGCCCTGCCCCTTCAGGCGGTTGTCATCCACGATCTTGCCGTCTTTGAGGAACACAATCCGGTCCGCATAGGCCGCCACACGGGGATCATGGGTGACGAGGATGATGGTTTGATGCAGGTCATCCGCCGTCTGCCGCAGCATTTGCACCACTTCATCGCTGGAGCGCGAGTCGAGGTTGCCCGTCGGCTCGTCCGCCAGAATCAGCGCCGGTTTCGCCACCAGCGCCCGTGCCAGCGCCGCCCGCTGCTGCTGCCCGCCGGACAGTTCGGCGGGGCGGTGCGAACTGCGATCCGCCAGCCCGACGCGGGTGAGCGCCTCGTTCGCCAGCCTGAGTGCCTCTGGACGCGGCACGCCATCCAGAATCAGGGGCATGGCGACATTTTCCGCCGCGCTCAACACAGGAATCAGGTTGAAGAACTGGAACACGAACCCCAGCGACTCGCGGCGCAAACGCGACAACGCATCATCGTTGAGCGTGCTGATGTCGGAGTCGCGCAGCCACACCTTGCCGCTGGTGGGGCGTTCCAGCCCGCCGATCAGGTACAGGGCAGTGCTTTTACCGGAGCCGCTTGGCCCCATGATCGCCACAAATTCGCCCTCGTCCACACTCAAGTTGAGTTCGTTGACGGCGTAAATCGGCTTGTCCGGTGAGCCATAGGTTTTGGTGAGCGATTCAGTCCGCAGGATTGCCATTGGAATCTCCTTGTTGAGCAATCAATCATTTTCCGTTTCCGGGTTAGGCTGTGGGTTGCGGCGGGGTCGTCCCCGCGCTTTAGGTGGCACTTTGGGCGGATCGTAATGTTTCAGATCGGGCAGCCGCGCTTCGCACATCTCAATCCAGCGCAGATCGGCCTCCAGATGCGCCACCGCCCCTTCGAGGAGCAGCACACGCGGGAACTCGGTGCGCGGGTCGGCGCGGCGCAACAGGGCGGTCACTTCATGCAATTGCTGGTACAGTTCGCGGCGCTGCGCCATGAGGATGCGCTCGGCCTGCACCGGAGCGCCGAGAATGCACAGGATGAGCTTGAGGTAAAAGGCATCGCCCAGCCGGTAATCGCGCACTTCGGCATGCAAATACCAGCGTTCCAGTTCGGCACGTCCTTCGTCGGTGATGAAGTACACCTTGCGGTCGGGCGCGTCGTCGGTGGGTTCGATCTCGTAATCCACCAGTCCGGCCTCGCGCAACCGCGAAAGGGTGCTGGCGATCTGCCCCGGCTTGACATCCCAATCGGCGTTCAAGACCCGGTGCAGCTGTTTGCCTAGCTCGTAGCCGTGCATGGGCTGTTGATAGAGCAGCGCCAGCAAGGTGTGTTTGACGGACATGGTTAATCTATACACCGCGATTCTAGTTTTCGTAAAAACTATACACCCGATGGCTAGATTATGTCAATATGGTGAGAGTCCCCTATCCCCCAAGAAACCTCACCCCTCAGTCCCCTCTCCGTATGCGGAGTACCGCTGGAGGGGGGAAGCAAGACGGGGAACAGGCGGCACTCCGTAAATCATGATTTTCATCCTTTATTGATCTGGGATTAATCATGGTAGAATGATGCCGCTGTTTTCAGTCCTGAATGTGAAATGTATGCGAAAGGACATCCCTATGGCGGCCTCGAATGCCTCCAAGAAACCCCTCAACATTGACCGCATTGTTGAACTGCTGGGCAACAATGCCGACAGCCTGCTCAAGCATCGCAGCAGCACCATCAGCAAAGAACAACTGCACCTGCCCGGCCCGGATTTCGTCAACCGCGTGTGGACGGATTCGGATCGCACGCCGCAGGTACTCCGCAGCTTGCAGCAGATGTTCGATCATGGGCGGCTGGGTGGTACGGGCTACCTGTCCATCCTGCCCGTAGATCAGGGCATCGAACACTCGGCGGGCGCGTCGTTCGCCAAGAATCCGGCCTACTTCGACCCCGAAAACATCGTCAAGCTGGCGATTGAAGGCGGCTGCAACGCGGTTGCTTCCACCTTCGGCGTGCTGGGCGCGGTGGCTCGTAAGTACGCGCACCGCATCCCCTTCATGGTGAAGATCAACCACAACGAACTGCTGACTTACCCGAACAAGTTCGATCAGATCATGTTCGGTACGATCCGCGAAGCGTGGAACATGGGCGCGACGGCTGTGGGCGCGACGGTCTATTTCGGTTCGGACGAGAGCGCCCGCCAGATCGTGGAAGTGGCGAAGGCTTTCGAGATGGCGCACGAACTGGGCATGGCGACCATTCTGTGGTGCTACACCCGTAACCCCGGTTTCAAGGTCAACGGCGTGAACCACGAAACTTCCGCCGACCTGACCGGACAGGCCAACCACCTCGGCGTGACCATTCAGGCCGACATTGTGAAGCAGAAGCTGCCCACGCAGAACGGCGGCTTCAAGGCGCTGAACAGCGGTGGCTCGTCCTACGGCAAGCTGGACGAACGCATCTATACGCAGCTCACCAGCGAACACCCGATTGACCTGACCCGCTATCAGGTGGCGAACGGTTACATGGGGCGTGCCGGCCTGATTAACTCCGGCGGTGCCAGCGGCGGCGAGAGCGATCTGGCGGAAGCGGTCATGACCGCCGTCGTCAACAAGCGCGCGGGCGGCATGGGTCTCATCAGCGGTCGTAAGGCGTTCCAGCGCCCGATGGCCGAAGGCGCGGCGCTGCTGCGCTCGATTCAGGATGTGTATCTGTGCAAGGATGTCACCATCGCCTAAGGGCGCGGGTGCGTAACGAGTCAAACGAAAAGGGGCTTGTGTTACAGCAAGCCCCTTTTGATTCCCATAGCAATTTCGCCGCAGTCTCGATACAGTAGTCTTCATTGAAACCGTTATAGACCAGATGGCAGGTGCTTTGATGACCGATCCGCGCCGGGGTGGAATCGCCGTTCTCGACTTTGGCTCGCAGTATACGCAGTTGATCGCCCGCCGCGTGCGCGAACAGAATGTGTACGCCGAGGTGTTCGCCTTCAATGCTGACCCCGCCCGCATCAACGCCCATGAACCGCGTGGCTACATCCTCTCCGGTGGGCCGAGCAGCGTGTACGAAGCCGGTGCGCCGCAGTTGCCCGCGCATGTGCTGGAGTCTGGCCTGCCGGTGCTGGGCATCTGCTACGGGATGCAGGCGCTCACCCATGCTCTCGGCGGCGTGGTCGCGCCTTCGGCAGCGCGGGAATTCGGCCCGGCGCATATCACCCACGCGGCGCATAGTCCGCTGCTGGACGGCCTGCCCGAACGCCTGAATGTGTGGATGTCGCACGGGGATCGCATCGAACGTCCCCCCGCCGGATTTGCGCCACTGGCCGAGTCCGACAATTCGCCCTACGCCGCGATGGGCGATGTGGCACGCCGCCTGTACGGGGTGCAATTCCATCCCGAAGTGGCGCACACCCCGCAGGGCGCGCAAATGCTCCATAACTTCATTTTCGCGGTTTGCGCCTGCCAAGCGCACTGGTCGCCGGGGGCGTTCATCGAGGATGCCACCGCCCGCATCCGCGAGACCGTCAGCGCGGAACGGGTGCTGCTGGCGCTCAGCGGCTGCGTAGACTCGGCGGTGGCGGGGGCGCTGTTGCAACAGGCCATCGGCACACAGTTGACCGCCGTATTCGTCAACACGGGCTTGCTGCGTAAAGATGAGCCGGAAGATGTGGTGCGCGTGTTCCGCGAACAACAGGGCATGAACCTGCTGGCGGTGGATGCTACCGAAAATTTCCTCGATGCGCTGCGGGGCGTGACCGAGCCGGAACAGAAGCGCAAACTGATCGGCAAACTGTTCATAGACACCTTTTCCGCCACCGCCCGCCAGATGCAGGCCGAGGGCGTGAAGTTCCTCGCGCAAGGGACGATCTACCCGGATGTGATCGAGAGCGCGGCCAGCAGCAGCCAGTCCAAGACGATCAAGAGTCACCACAACGTGGGCGGTCTGCCGCCGGATTTGCAGTTCGCGCTGGTCGAACCGCTGCGCGACCTGTTCAAGGACGAGGTGCGGAAGGTCGGCACGGCGCTCGGTTTGCCGGATTCGATTGTGTGGCGGCAACCGTTCCCCGGCCCCGGACTGGCAGTGCGCTGCTTGGGCGAGATCACATGGGAACGGCTGGAAACGCTGCGGGCGGCGGATGCCATCTTCACGGGCGAGCTAGGGGAGGCGGGGCTGCTGCGGCACGGCACGGCGCAATCCTTCGCGGTGCTGCTGCCCGTCAAAAGCGTGGGCGTGATGGGCGACAACCGCACCTACGAGGAAGTGATTGCGCTGCGTTCGGTGACGACAGACGACTTCATGACGGCGGATTGGGCGCGGTTGCCCTATGACCTGCTGGCGCGGGTGAGCAACCGCATCGTGAACGAGGTGCGCGGCGTGAACCGCGTCACCTACGATGTGACCAGCAAGCCCCCCGGCACGATTGAGTGGGAGTGAACGGGGTTAGGCCAGTTTCAGCTTGGCTTTGGTTTTGGCGAGGGTCATGACGTGTGAAACTGCGAGGATTTTCTCCAGTTCCAGCCGTTCATCTGTGGAAAGTTGCCCCTCGGCATTCTTTTCCAGCAGCGAATCAATGTACATCTGTACGCCAGTTGTTACCTTGTAGGCGGCAAGTTCTTCCAGACTGGGCTGTGAAACCAGAAAATCCGCCAGTTCGCTAAAGATAGACTGCTGTACCTGAACGCTCATAGAATTGTCTCCGTTCCTGTCCGATTCTTATTCTAGCAGCGTTTTGCGCTACCCGGACAGAAACGCCCTACCACACCTTCCACCACGGCTTCTTCTCGCTGGCGGGCGGTGCGCTGCGGTTTTCTGCGGCGGGCTTCTTGTTCAGCGCCGCCAACGCCTGCTTCGCCACATCACCCACGCTGTACTTAGGGCCGCCGTGATCTTCTTCCCACGCGAAGGCTTTGTCGGCCGTGAGCGCCTTCAATAAATCCGCAGCACGCGGGTCGCCCAGCTTGCCCAGCGCGTTGGCTGCGTGCGCCCGCTGCTGCGCGTTCGGCGATTGTAACCGCGCCGCAATGGCATCAAACGCCCGCGCCTCGCCCATTGTGCCGAGACCGTTCATCAGCCACCCCACCGCCGACTGCGGCAGATCGGGACGCTGGAGCGCCGCCAGTAGCGCCTCCGTCACCTGCGGGTCACGGGGGAAGCGGTTGGGCAGGTTCATCACTGCCGTGCTGACTGCCTGCTCCGACGAGTCATTCAGTAAGTTCAGCCACAGCGCCTTCTCTGCATCTTTGTTCACCGCCCGTCCAGTGGCATTGATGGCGGCCAACCGCGCCATGATATCCATATCCCGCCGCGCCACCTCGCCCAGCGCCTCCGGCACACGCGGGTCTGCGCCGAACGCGCCCAGCGCCGTCACTACCGCCCCCCGCACTTTGGGCGACCCGCTGCGCGACCAGTCCAGCAGGGCAGGGACACAACGCGCATCTTTGATCGCCCCCAGCACCTGCGTGATTTGCTGCTGCCCGTAGTCGCTGCTGCGCTCGAAGGCCGCCACCAGCGGGTCAACCGCCGCCGCACCCAGCGCCACCAGTGCGGTATACCCCTGCTGGCGGGTGGTCGGTTCGGTCAATTGTGCGATCAACTGCTGTACATCGGTCATGATGCGTACTCCTGCGAAAGATTGTTCGTTATTTTATGATGAACCGGTTTGCGGCACAATTGACGTTGCAAGCCGACATCATATAAGGAGTCACCATGCCTCCGTCTTTCGATTTCACCACCTTTCCGATTTTGACCACCGAACGCCTGATTTTGCGCCAGATCACGCCGGACGATGCGGCAGGCATGAGCGCCATCTTTGGCGACCCGCTGGTGCTGCGCTACCTGAATCAGCGCCCGCTGGATACGCCCGAAAAAGGCCGCGAATTGATTGACTATCTGGCGGGCGAATATCGTCAGCAGGTGGGTGTGGACTGGGGCATCACCTTACCCGGCGATGACCGTTTGATCGGGATGTGTGGTGCGTACAAATGGGATCGTGCCAACCGCCATATCGACATTGGCTACCACATGCTGCCGGCGCACTGGGGCAAAGGCTACGCCACCGAAGCGGCACGCGCCATAATCGGTTGGTGTTTTGCCGCGCTGGATGTCCACCGCATTCAGGCCGATTGTACTGAGGGCAACATGGGGTCGGAACGGGTGCTGCTCAAATGTGGGATGACGGTGGAGGGCATTTGGCGCGAAGTTTGCTGGGAACATGGGCGTTTTGTGAATCTTAAACAATTCGGATTATTACAGCACGAGTTCAAAATGCCATAAAATCCTTCAAAACGGCCTACAATGGCGGTTGAACGCCCCAAATTCAGCACAATTGCACAAAACCTACTGTACATGAATTTGCCAGCGGGCAAGGTATGATAGGCGCAGAAACAGGTGGGCATCTTATTTCCAGTGCGGGACTACGCACGACAGGACGGTTATGCACATTCTGGTCATTGGCGGTACGCGCAACATCGGTCATTACCTCACCCTCGCGCTGCTCGAACAGGGGCATCGCGTCACCATTTTGAACCGGGGGGTCACACCCGATTCGCTTCCCGAGTCTGTCGAACGCCTGCGGGCGGATCGGTCAGACGCGGTACAACTCCAACTGGCGCTGGGTGGGCGCGATTTTGATGTGGTGGTGGACAATACCATCTATAAAGGTGCAGAAGCCGAGGCCGTCACCCGCATTCTGAACGGGCGCATCGGTCACTACATCTTTCTCAGCACCGGACAGGTGTATCTAGTGCGCGAAGGTGTGGATCGCCCTTATGCCGAGTCCGCTTATGAAGGCCGCGTGATGCCCGCCCCCAAAGCCAACACCTACAGCTACGAAGAATGGCTGTACGGCATGGACAAACGGCGCGTAGAAGATACGCTGGCGGCAGCACATGCGGCGCACGGCTTCCCCTACACCTCGCTGCGCCTGCCGATGGTCAACGGGGAGCGCGACCATTTCAACCGCTTCTACGGCTACGTGCTGCGCCTGAAAGATGGCGGTCCGCTGCTCGTCCCCGAAACGCCAGATTACCCTTTGCGGCACATTTACAGCGGTGATGTGGTGCAGGCCATCCTGCGCGTGATCGCACGCGGAGTCAGCCGCACCCGCGCCTATAACATCTCGCAGGATGAAACAGTGTCGCTGGCGGAGTTCCTGCGGATGGTGGGCAGCTTGCTGAACGTCCAGCCCCGGCTGGTGCGCGTCCGGCGCGGCCTGCTGGAGGCGAACGGCTTCCTGCCCGATTGCTCCCCGTTCAGCGAACGCTGGATGTCCGAACTGACCAACGATTTGAGCAAGGCCGAACTGGGGATGAAATACACTCCGCTGGCGGAATATGTCGCCCGTCTGGTCGAATACTATGAGAAGAACCCGCCCAAACTGCCCGCCAGTTACCGTCGTCGGCAAGCCGAGATCAGTTTCGCGGAACAGCAAGAAGCGTCGAACGAGCAGGGTCTGGTGGCTAAGTGAATCAAATTGTGGTGGCTTCTACCAATCCGGTCAAAGTGCAGGCCGCGCAGCAGGGCTACGCGCTCATCTTCCCGGATGCGCCCCTGACCGCTACAGGCATCAACGTGCCATCGGGCGTGAGCGATCAACCCATGACCGATAGCGAAACGCTGCAAGGGGCGTTCAACCGCGCCCGCGCTGCTCAAGCTGCCCTGCCGGATGCCAGCTTGTGGATGGGCATCGAAGGCGGTTGCGAGGAACAGCACGGGGCGATGTTCGTGTTTGCGTGGGTGGTGGCGCTCAACCATGAACGGGTGGGCAAGGCGCGGACGGGCGCGCTGGAATTGCCGCATGAGGTGGCCGTGCTGGTGCGGCAGGGCGTGGAACTGGGCGAGGCGGATGACCGCGTGTTCGGGCGCAGCAACTCCAAGCAGCAGAACGGGGCGGTGGGGTTGCTCACGGGTGATGTGATTGACCGCCGCGCCTATTACACCCATGCTGTTGCGCTGGCGCTCGTTCCGTTCCGCAACCCGCACCTGCATTTCTAAGGGAAAAATCCTCATCCCCGATGGCATATCTTTGTAGGGACAACACCTGTGTTATCCGCTTGTGTACGGCGAATATGGCAGGCCATGTCCCTACGTAGGCTGTCTTTTGCGGTTACGAATTCAATTCCGGCGGCAGATGATCGAAGCGATTCTGGTAGCGCAGGATGGTCAGGCCGTTCAGGAAGTCCACATGCGTCATAGCCGTGTTGTAATGGTAGAAACGCAGATCATTCCCCGGCAGCAGGTTCAGCAGCGCCTTAATCAGATGGTCGAGGAACGTCCCGTGTGTGACGAGGACGATGCGCTGGTCACTGTTGGCCTGCAACCGCAGCGCGTTCGCCACACGGATCGCCCGCATCTGGCAGCTTTCGAGCGATTCCATCCCTGCCGCCGGATTCCACCAGCCATCCTCGCGCACATCTGGTGAGAGGATCACGTTGGGGAAGCGTTCGCTGATCTCGCGGCGACCCATGCCGGGCAGCCCTTGAATGCCGCGTTCATCATCATGATGCAGGAAGATGCCGCCGTGTTCGTGAATATCCACCCAGATTTCCGGTTGCAACCCCAGCGCCCGCGCCACCGGTTGGCAGGTTTGCAGCGTCCGCAGCATTGGGCTGACGTACAGACGGGTCGCGCCCAGCCCGTACACCGGCTTACGCACAGCAGGCGGCTGTTCTACCCAGCGATCCACATTGAGCGCCTCACCCACATAACGCCCCACCGCTTCGGCCTGCTTGAAACCGAGTTCGGTCAGCGACGGGTCAGCCTCCTGACGGTTGTTGGGGTTCTCCAGCATGGTCGCGTTATTCTGGGATTGGGCATGACGAATCAGATAAAGCTGCATGGGGTATCCTCATTTCTGGAATCGCGCCATTGTACACGATAGCCGCCGCATACGGGATAGCGACCCTCATCCCCCGCCCCTTCTCCCTCAGAGCGAAGGGGAGACAGAAAAAGTCATATTCTCATTAACTCCCTCTCCATGAGGGAGAGGGATAAAGGGTGAGGGTTTTGAACCCCCTTCACATAAAAAATTCGCTAGAAAATAGCACTCACCTATAGACAGTGCTAAGAAAGCGTGTATCATTTGGGGTGAATGCGATGACCTGTCGTTGCGGGTTTGAGGTGAAAGCAGAATGCCAGTCTATACCTATCGCCGTGAAGATGGCAGCACATTTGAATACCGTCAAAAGTTTCTGGATGACCCCCTTTCGGTAGACCCTGAATCGGGTCAGCGTGTCACCCGTGTGGTGCAGGCAGCGGGTATCATTTTCAAAGGGTCGGGATTCTACATCAACGACAGCAAAAGCTCGTCCAAGAGTACCATTGGCACGCCGCCCCCGCCCAAAGAGCCGGAGGCGAAAGCTGGCGAGGCCAAGCCTGAAACCAAAGCTGAGACCAAGAGCGAAGCCAAAAGCGAGAGCAAGGCTGCCGAAGCGCCGGCCAGCAAGCCCGCGCCGAAAGCGGCTGCGGCTGCCGACTAGGCCGCCTGTCCGTCCTCATAGTTCCCATGTCCCCCACAACGCCCGCCCTGCGCGGGCGTTTTTGTTTATGCTAAACGGGGGAGTCCTCTTGTATATTTGAGAAATGAGCAGGCTCGATATACGCATTCTCGCCCATAATGAGGAGATGAGTCGGTGACGGATTCAGATCGTACTGATTTGGCTGTCTGGCGGTTGATGGAAAATGCCATGCCGCAACAGTATATACCAGCCACAATTGCCTATGAGAAAGACCTCGAAGATTGGATTGCCAATGACCCGACGCTGGTGGATTCAGATTTACTGCTGATCGGGCGGCAGATCAAACTCAACACAGGCATTCTGGATGTACTGGCGCTTAACCGACAAGGACAATGGGCGGTGATTGAAATCAAGCGCAGTGCTGTGCGTCGCGAGACGGTGGCACAGGCGCTGGACTATGCTGGCGCGATTGCGTCGTTCACGCCTCAGGAACTCAAGGAACTGGTTCAAATTTGTCTTGAAAAGCGCGGTTTGAATATGCTTGCTTTCATGAAGAAGAATCGGTTGAGCAACAGAATCTTCACGCAACCGGAGATTCTGGTCTATGTGGTGGGGACGCAACGCGACATCAACCTCGATCGAATTTCCAAACACACCACCTTTCACAACCATCCGATTCATGTAGTTTCGTTTGATGTATACCGCAACACGGATGGGGAGCATATTTTGCTACGCCATCTGTCCGAGGCTGAGATGGGTGCTCCCGCACCGTCCGCGCCGAGCAGAAAAGCATCTCGAACCCCGCTACTGGATGCGCCATCTGGGCAACTACGTGTTTTGCAACAACTAGCAGATGCGAACGGCATCGGAGACGAATTTCGGAAGGTTTATATCACTGCTACGAATTTTGGCCTGTTCCCCAATCTCGATCATGAGAGCATTTCATATACTCCGCAGCAAGGCAATGATCGAGTTTTGTTGTGTACATGGGCAACGCCCAAAGATGGTGGATTCCGCATCCTTATCAACACGAGTGCATTCTCTGAAACTTTCTCGATTAGCCCGCAAAAAGCCATTCGGATTGCTGGTGTGAACAATTTTTATACCCTCACAGCCGATCAGACCGATGATTTCATCACGACTCTTGAGAAATTATTCGGTGCAATTTCGCGTAAACCTGCTTGACTAGATATAACCCCACAACGCCCGCCCTGCGCGGGCGTTGCTGTTGTACGCACCCCTCACCCCCATCGCACGGGGCGCAGCAGCGTCCGGTCAAACGCGCTCAGGTCGTCTGTGGGCAGGCGCTCCAGCGCGGCGCGTACCTGTGCCGCGTCATCGCGCAGACCGCGTACATCCACTCCCTGACACACATCCGGCAACCGCGCCAGCCAGTGCTGCCCGCGTAAGAGCATCTTCAGCGCCCCGCGCCGGTTGCCGCGCTTGATCTGGTAGTAGGCCACACCCACCTGCAAAATGGCGCGGTACAGGTCGCGCACCGGACTCTCGGTTTGCATCCACAGGCTTTCGAGAAGGTCATGCTGTGCGTAGTATTCGCCCGCGTTGAACTTCTCCAGCGCAGTCAGCGCCAGTGGTGGCAGTTCGGCGGCGCAGTCACATTCCAGTTGTGCCTGTAGCGCGACGGCGGGCGCTTGCACAAGGTCGCGCAGCAGGTCGGGCAGTTGTGCCGCCAGCGCATCCGGCAGCAGCACCTTGTCTGCACCCGCAGAGTGGGCGGCGGCACGGCGTTCGGCATCGGCGGACACCAGCACCAGCGGGATGCGGCGGGTGGCCGGGCTGCGCTTGGGGGCGCTCGTCCACGCCTGCCAGTCGTCCGCCGCGCCATCCACCACGATCAGGTCGGCGTGGTCATCGGTCAGACGGGCGATCAGGTCGGCGGGCGGGCGGACGTAATGCAGCAGTCGCACCCCGTCCGGCAGGGGCAGCGCCGCCGATGCGAATCCGATCAGCACAACGGTGAATGCGGGCATGATGTTTCCCCGGTTGCACGAAAAGTTGCAAGTATGACCAAAATCCGGCACAATCTACACTCCTAGTGGAAATATACCCTTCTTTTTGATTGTCTCGTTTATTTTGTCAGGTGGAATTGGGTTCCGCCTTGTTTTGTGCTGTCTACAGATGAAGGGTGAACAAGGGGTATGGATAATCAACCGCTGCAACTGTGTGTGATCGAAGGGGATGGGATTGGCCGCGAAGTCATCCCCGCCGCTGTGGATGTGCTGCTCAAAGTCGCGCCTGATGTGCAGATTCGCACGGCAGACGCGGGTTTCGAATGCTTCCAGAACAAAGGCACATCGCTGCCCGAAGAAACGCTGCAAGCCGCCCGCGACTGCACCGCTGTGCTGTTCGGCGCTACCTCGTCACCGGCCTATCCGGTAGATGGCTATTTCTCGCCCATCGTGCGCCTGCGCCGGACGCTGGTGGCCTATGCCAACCTGCGCCCCGCCCAGCACCTGCCCGTCGCCACTTCCCGCGAAGGGGTGGACATGCTGGTGGTGCGCGAAAACACCGAAGACCTGTACATCGGTCATGAACATCTGGAAAACGAAGGTAAAACGGGCATCGCGGAGAAGGTCATCACCCGCGAAGCCACCGAGCGCGTGGCGAAGCTGGCCTATGAACTGGCGGTGCAGGTCGGGCGCAAGAAAGTGACCGTCGTCCACAAGGCGAACGTGCTGCCCAAGTCGGACGGGCTGTTCCGCCGTGTGGCGCTGGAAGTGGCGGCCAATTATCCGCAGATCGTCACCGATGAATTGTATGTGGATACGGCGGCCTACTGGATGGTCAAAGACCCCACCCGCTTCGATGTCATCCTCACGCCCAACCTGTACGGCGATATTCTGTCGGATATGGCGGCGGCATGGGGCGGCGGGCTTGGTCTCGCGCCCTCGCTCAGTTTGGGCGACCATATTGCGCTGGCCGAGCCGGTACATGGCAGCGCCCCGGACATCGCAGGCAAGGGGATTGCCAACCCCACCGCCGCCATCATGAGCGTGGCGATGCTGCTGCGCCACTACTGGAATCGCAAGGCCGAAGCGGATCGTGTGGATCAGGCGGTGCGGGTGACGCTGGCCGAAGGCGACCACACGGTAGATATTTACAAGCAGGGCGCGATCTCCACGAAAGATTTTACCGCCCGCGTGATTGCTAATCTGTAAAGCCCTCACTCCTCTCCCAACCCCTGAGTACAGATCGGAGAGGGGAGGCAAGACGCATCTTTTTGCCCCATGCCCTTCACCCTGAGGGAGAAGGGTTGGGGTTGAGGGTTGCCCTCAATAATGCGCGGATGTGCCGCCCGCCGTATTCCCGCCGTCCACCACCAGCATTTGCCCGGTCATGTAGCTGGAGTCGTCGCTGGCGAGGAATAGCACCGCCCGCGCCACCTCGTCCGCCGCACCCACGCGACCCATCGGGAATCCTTCGCCCAGCGCCGCCAGATACGCCTCGCGGGATTGCCCTGCTTGCAACTTGGCATCCCAGCGTTCGACGTAGGTATCGCCGGGGCAGACCGCGTTGACGCGCACGCCCTGTCGGGCATGGTCAAGCGCCATCGCCCGCGTGAGCTGCACCACCGCCCCTTTGGTGGCGCAATAGGCCGCCGCGCCCTGTCCGCCCACCATGCCCCAATCGGAGGCGCAGTTGATGATGACCCCGCTCCCCTGTGTGATCAAGACGGGCAGCGCGGCGCGGCTGACGTAAAAAGTGCCGCTGACGTTGGTTGCCAGCACATCGTTCCAAACCGCTAACGGGGTTTCCAGCACTGTGCCGAAGGGGACAATGCCGGCGTTGTTGAACACAATGTCCAGCCGCCCGAAGGTTTTGACGGCTGTCGCCACCGCCCGTTCGCAATCCGC
>CAIVEA010000993.1 GCA_903904765.1 uncultured Chloroflexota bacterium | reverse complement strand
GTTGTTGGTTCTGTTGGTTCTGGTCGCACAACCTGCTGCTGCCGAAGGTGTGACGGGCAAATTCTACTGGGTGCAGAATACCGCGTGGCATCCCGTTCACCAGTTGACCCAGTTGAGCTTCCTGCTGGGCTGCGAGCAGGCAGGTCTGGAATGCGAACTGGCGACCACTGATGAAACATCGCTGGAATCGCTGATCGCCATCGCCGAACAGACTGTAGACCGCGAAGACAACAAGGGCATGGCGGTATGGTGCTGCGGTCTGCCTCAGTTGAAACCCGCTGTTGAAAAAGCACAGGCCAAGGGTATTCCGGTTGTGATGCTGCACGGCCCCGTGCCTCAGGGCGATTTCCCGGACAACATGGTGGTGATCGCTGCTGATACGACCAAGTATCCGATTCCGGTGGCGAAGGCCTTCTGCGAGGCGCTGGGCGGACAGACGGGTTCGGTTGCCATCACGCAGAATAACTTCAATCCCACGGAAGATGCGGTGGCGAAGGCTTTCACCGAAGGCATGAACAAGTATTGCCCGGATGTGAAGGTGCTGGAACCGCAGTTGGAAGGCCCGGAACCCACTCAGGCTATCGCGGCGGCGGTTGCCATCATGCAGGCCAATCCTGACCTGATCGGCGGCTTCTCGACCACTGGCGGCGGCCCGACCACATGGGCAGGCGCACAGAAGGAAACCGGCAAGAGCGTGGTTGCAGTGGGTATGGACTATACCCGCGTGAATCTCGATCTGGTCAAGTCCGGTCAGATTTTCGGCATTGTCGCGCAGCCGCTGTTCACCGAGAGCAAGGAAGCCGCGATCGTGCTTTCTCGTCTGGCGAACGGTGAGAACTATAAGGTTCCGTACTGGACGGAACTGGAAGCTCCGCTGGTTACGGCTGCTGACCTCGACTCGTACTATGCCATGCTGGATGGTTTCGAGCCGCAGATGCGCCCGACCCCCGGTTCGTAGTTTGTAGTACACAGCTAGATAGTGGCTGCCCTCTGATGTGTTTCCACATCGGGGGGCAGCCCTGATGATGCAATAAAGGATTTTGAGTTTATGAGTACAACCGCGAACAGCCAACCGATTCTGGAAGCAAAAGGCATTTCCAAAGCGTTCGGTCATGTTCAGGCCTTAAAGAATGTTGATTTTGAATTGTATCCGGCGGAAGTGGTGGCGCTGATCGGCGACAACGGAGCCGGCAAGTCCACGCTGGTCAAAATTCTATCGGGCGTATACCGCAAGGATGCCGGGCAGATTCTGGTGGAAGGGCAGCCGGTAGAATTTCATGGCCCCGTAGATGCACAGCGGTTGGGCGGCATTTCTACGGTGTATCAAGATTTGGCGCTGGTGAATGTCCGCGATGTGGCTTCCAATATTTATCTGAATATCGAACCCACCCGTTTCGGGATTTTTATCAATTTCAAGAAGCTTTATTCCGATGCAGAGGAAATTCTGCGCCGTCTGAAAATTGACCTGCCTTCGGTGAAAGTGAATGTGGGCGAGCTTTCCGGCGGTCAACGGCAGGCGGTTGCCATTTCGCGTGCGCTGGCGCGAGGTCGCCGCATCTTCTTGTTGGATGAGCCGACGGCTGCGCTGGGTGTTGAACAGCAGGATAAGGTGAATCAGCTCATCCTCGATCTGAAGGCGCACGGCAGCACGGTTGTGGTCATCAGCCACAATCTGGAGCATGTATTCAAAGTGGCAGACCGCCTGATTGTGTTCCGGCGGGGACGGCGGGTGGGGACACGCCTAAAGGTGGAAACCACCAAAGAAGAGATCGTGGGACTCATCACTGGTGCGATTCAGGGCGATACATTTGAAAACAATGCCTAAATGAGCATTGGCATGAGGGGAAATTATGTTCGACACAGCCTTTACCGCACCCCGTTTCATGACCACTACCACCCGCATCATGCGCGGTGTATTTTATCTGCTGCTGGTCGTGGTGGTGTTGCTGACTTCCGCTTGTGCGCCGTCGCCGGGTAATGGCAATGCGCTGCGAAAGGCTATCGTGGGAAAATGGGTGAACCAGCAGAACTTCACCATTGATTTCTATGAGGATGGAACGGGTTTTGTGCCGGGTACGGATGGTGAAGTGCCAGTCCCCGCCACCGATTTCACGTATGTGGTTACGGACGATAGCCATATTCGACTGACGATGGGTGATCTGAACGGCGCAATCATCGAAATCAAGATCGAAGGTGATCAGATGACGTGGACAGGCAAGGATACCGGGCTTTCGTTCGTTTACACGCGCAGCAAATAACCGGACTATTTTCGCAGCACATTCGGAGCTGGATAACGAGCTATGGTTAAAAATGCATATCGTCTGGACGACAAACTGATTTTGGTGACAGGGGCAGGAACGGGCATCGGCAGGGGAGTCGCGGTGGAGGCCGCCCGTCAGGGGGCAGATGTGGTGCTGTCCTACAGCCACAGCGCGACAGGTGCGCTGGAAGCTGTTGAGGAGATCAAGGGCATGGGCCGGCGTGCTACTGCGATTCAAGCGGATTTGAGCCGCGTGCCGGATTGCCAGCGCCTTGTGGATGAGGCGGTTGCATTCCTCGGCGGGTTGGATGGGCTGGTCAATAATGCCGGGGTGACTCTCACGCTCAATTTTCAGGATGTGACCGAAGAACAGTTCAACCAGATTTACTTCTTGAATATTCGAGGCCAATTTTTTACGGCGCAGCGGGCACGTCCCTACATGATGCAGCGCGGGCAAATGCTGCGTGAACGGGACGGCGCTTGGGCTGGCGCGAGCATCATTAACGTGTCGTCCGTGCATGGTTTTGTGGGTTGCCCCGGTCATTCCGTGTACGCGGGCACAAAAGGCGCGATTAATGCCTTCACCCGCGAACTGGCCGTGGAACTGTGTCCCGACCATATCCGCGTGAATGTGCTGGCTCCCGGTTCGATTGAAGTGCAGAGCTATTTCTCCAACCCCGATTACAATCGTGCGCTGGGTGATGGCCTTGTTCCTTGGGGGCGCATCGGCCTGCCGCAGGACTGTGGTTATATGGCGACGTTCATGCTGTCGGACGCAGCCGAGTTTTTGACAGGGCATGTGCTGTACTTCGATGGCGGATTGACCGCTAAGATGGCACTCCCCATTCAGCCGGAAGCCGGCGAACGCAAGTCGTAAATAAGGACGTTATGATGGACTCGACCTCTGTAACCGGAAGAACGCCGTCTATGCTGCGACGAATGGGTCGCCGTGCGCTGAACTACCCCGAACTGGGTGTGGGGGCGGCGATCATCATTTTCTTGCTCATGTTCACGCTTCTTGATGCCAGCATGACGACCCCCGAAGGCATTGTCCGCTTGTTCACGCAGATCACCTATATGGGATTTGCTGCGTTTGGCATGAGCCATTTGATGTTGGCAGGCGAGATTGATCTTTCGACGGGCGCGGTGGCGGGGTTAGGGGCAGCGGTGGCGGGCGCGGTGATTGGTGATATGGGGATGCCGGAATGGATGGGGATTGCGGCGGGGTTAGGGGCGGCGGTGCTGGCGGGGCTGCTGAATAGCTTTGTGGTGCTGGTGGTGGGTGTACCCTCTTTCTTCGGCACACTCGGCACTCATTTTGTCATCTGGGGCATCATGCAGGCCATTCTGCGCGGGCACTGGATTATGGTGGAAGACAAAGTGCCATTCTTGAGCGCAATCACTTCTCCCAGCCCCATTTTCAACCTGCCCTGGACGTTCATCATATTCCTGCTGCTGGTGGTGGCGGGCGATTTTCTGGTGCGTCGCTCACGCATTGGTGCGATTCTATCCGCTACAGGTGGCAATCGGCAGGCGGCGGATATTGCGGGGATTAACACCGCCGTCGTGAAAATGCTGTGTTTCGTTCTCGTCAGTGTGTGCGCTGCCTTCGGTGGGATGCTGGTGATGAATGCTGCGGTTTCTGCTGACCCCCAGATTGGTGATGGGTGGCAGTTGTGGGTAGTTGCGATTGCGGTGATTGGCGGGAGCAGTTTCAGCGGTGGCCTCGGTTCGATTCTGGGGGCATTCCTCGGCGTGCTGCTGATACAGGTCATCCGTCTGGGACTGGGGGCAGCGCAGATCAAAACCAACGCGCAGGGCGTGGTCGTCGGGGCGATTTTGATCGCGTCGGCCATTCTGGATGTGCTGCGCCGCCGCGCCAAACAATACTAGGCGGGTCTGTCCGTCGCAACAGTAAAGTGAACAGCCCTTCGCACCTGCTCAACAATGGGCAGGGCAAGGGCTGTGTGCTGCATGGTGCGGTGATTGTCACCATTAAACCCAATTACATACGCTTCCTCAGATGAACTAGACATGATGCAAGGTGTGATGTTGCTCACCGTTGGGGGCGGTGACATTCGACACTACACGCAAAACGACATTTCATCTTACGATAATTGTCATGACAAATAGCTTTGCTGCACATAATATCGCCCGCCACGAGCAGCGGTGGGCGGCCTGTTGTGGCGTGGGCTACTCGCCAATATGGAGGCATCATGGACGATTTGAAGGGGCAGATCATCAAGGGCTACGAGCTGCGTGAGCGCATTGGTGCGGGCGGGTTCGGGGTGGTGTATCGCGCCTTCCAATCGTTGCTCAAGCGCGAGGTGGCGGTCAAGGTCATCTTGCCACAGTTCGCTAACGAAGCAGATTTCATCCGGCGCTTCGAGGTGGAGGCGGAGATCGTCGCCAGCCTCGAACACCCGCACATTATCCCGTTGTTCG
>CAIVEA010000992.1 GCA_903904765.1 uncultured Chloroflexota bacterium | reverse complement strand
CGTGGATGTGTCGGCATTGTTCCACGCGGCCTGAAACGTCAGGATGGCAATGGTCGCCAGCGCGGGGCGAATCATGGGCAGGATGATGCGTAAATAAATCCACAGGTCAGATGCGCCGTCAATCTGCGCCGCCTCGATGACCTCATCGGGGATGCCGTCTATGAACTGCTTGAGCAGGAACAGGCCGACGGGCA
Organism: uncultured Chloroflexota bacterium; assembly: GCA_903904765.1. The sequence continues at coordinate 9,496 of CAIVEA010000992.1, read as the reverse complement.
TGGCGAGCATGGGCAGGATGTGTACCCAGAAGGTGTCCAGCAGCCCTAGCTTTTGGATCACCAGAAAGCGCGGGATGGTCACGGCAATCGGCACGAACATCAGCGCGATATTGTTGATGGCGAACAGCATTTGCTTGAGCTTGAACCGCTTTTTGGACAGCACATAGGCCGCTGCGCTGGACACGAAGATGGAAGCCGCCACCGTCACCAGCGTGATGAGGATGCTGTTAAACAGGTAGCGGCTGACCGGAATCCCGGACGTGGACAGCTTGGAGAACAAGTCCGTGAAGTTCTTGAAGGTCGGGCTGCTGACGAAGAAGCGCGGCGGGAAGGCGAACAGTTCATCCGGCGGTTTGAAGGCGCTGGAGAAGATGAAGATGATGGGCAGCAGCATAAAGGCCGACAGCGGCACGAGCAGCAGATAAAACTTGATCTGGCTGACATGGAAGCCCTGCGGGTTGATGCCCCGGTTGCGAACGCCCGTGTAGCGGCTGAAGCGGCTGACTCTGCGCTTGCTCATCGTGCAATCACCCCTCGCTGGCGAACAGGCGGTTAGAAATGCGGGTGAAAAACAGCACCATCAGCAGCAGCACCACCGAAATGGCCGCCGCGTATCCCATCTCGTAGCGGAGGAAACCGTAATCCTCGATATGGTTGACGATCAACTGTCCGGCGTACTGCGGCGTGGGATTGCTGCCGGAGAGCGTCACGCCAATCGCGCCGGCCTGAAATGTGCCGACAATCGCCATCACCGCGCCGAACAGCATTTGCGGGCGCATGGACGGGATGGTGATGTAGAAAATCTCCTGCCAGCGGCTGCTCATGCCGTCCATCGCGGCAGCTTCGTACAGTTCCGGGCTGATCTCCAGAATGCCCGCCAGCATCGCCAGAAAGCCGATTCCCATGCTGCTCCAGAGCGTGACGATAATCATGATCGGCATCAGGTAATCGGGGGATTGCAGCCATTGAATCGGTTCGCGCAGCAGCCCCATGCCCATCAGGAAGCTGTTCAGGTAGCCGGTCTGGTCGCCGCTAAAGAGCGCCTTCCACACCACCGCCATCGCCACGCCCGCCGTCATCGAAGGCGAATACAGGATGAGCGCGAAGATGGTGCGTGGGATTTTGGGCAGTTGCGCCAGCATCCACGCCAGCAGGAAGGCCAGCGCGTACCCGCCCGGCCCGACGATCACCGCGAACTGGATGGTGTTGGGCAGGACGTACTTCATGAAGGTGTCATCCCGCGTGAGCAGCGAGATGTAATTTTCCATGCCCACGAAGTGCGGCGGCTGAATCGCGTCGAAGAAGGTGAACGACAGGAAGAAGGCAGCCAGCACCGGCACGACGATGAACACGATGAACAGCAGCGCATACGGGGACAGGAATGCGTAGGCGCTGCCTTCCTTATTACGCCACTGCTGGAATGCCGCGCTAATTTGCATGATCCATCCACGCTTTCACCGTCTCGATGGTGGGGATTTTGAACTCCTTCACCCACTGCCCATCGCGGATATACCCGAACTCTTCCATCTTGCGGGCGATTTCGCGGTTAATCAGGCTGACGGAGCGATCAATCGCCACACGCGCATTGAAGCCGTCAAACACGATGCGGTTCCACACGTTGCTCAACTCGCGCTCCTGCATGTAACTGCCGGGTAAGCGCACCGGCTCTTGCAGCCATTCCCACTGTTGCAGGATGACATCTTTGTGTTCCTGCGGAATATCCAGATGGCTGAACGCTTCCATATTGGCGCTGAACCACAAATACTCGCGTCCGTAGTTCAGGATCAACTGCTCCTGAAACTCGGTTTGCGTTTCGGTGGACATCCACCATTTCAAGAACTGCCAGCCTTCCTGCGGCTTGTCGGTGTTCTGGAACATCAAATCGGTCTGCGCCGAGCCGGTGGCGTAGCGGTTCTGCGTGCCGTCCGCCAGCACCGTCGCCGGATACAGGTCAATCCCCCACAGGCCGCGAATTTCCGGCGCGACGGTCAGCAGCTTGATATAGGTTGTCATGTTGGAAATGCCGATGGGCTGCGTCCCGTACAGGAAATCCTGATAGAAGTTGACGGTGGTCAGCGGCATCCCGTAGATCACGAAGCTATCCGCCATGAACTTGATGGCGGCGATGGCCTCCTCGCTTTGCAATCCGGTGGTCAGGCCGCCGTTGGTGTACAACTGTGCGCCGTAGTTGAACAGGTAGGGGGCGGTCAGCAGATAGCCCTTCAAGCCGCTGCCGCTGGAAAGCGGCGTGCTGTAGTTCATGCCGTAGCGTTGCAATTCCGGCAGGCGTTCGATCACCTCCGGCCATGTGCGCGGGACGGTCATACCGAGCGAGTCGAGGATGTCGTGCCGGTAGAACGTCACCCAGAAGTCCTGCGTTTCGGGGATGGCGTACACCGAGTCGTTGATGATGTACCCCAGCAGCGAACCGGGCGTATAGATGTGAATGAACGAGTCGAAATCCTCAAATGAGCGCAAATCGTACAGCGCGTTGCGGATCGCCAGTTCATAGGGCACGTTGGTACTCACGCCCATCGCCACATCGGGCTGAATGCCCGCCGCGTTTGCCAGCACCAGCTTGTCCTCTTTGGGCATGATCGAGAATTTGACGCGAATGCCCGTCTGCGGCGTGAAGGTGCTGTCAGTCATCAGTTGCAGCAAATCCACATACTGACGGGGACGATTTACCCACACTTCCAGTTCGTCCGCCGCCGCGCCGATGGATTGATACGGGTCAGGCTCGAAGGAATGCACGAACCGTTTGGCATCCTCGAACAAGCCGTTCAGCAACGGCACACCGGGCGTAACGGGCAGGCTGGCGGGCGCATGCACATAGATTTTGTCCAGCGCCAGCGGTTGGCTTTGCAGCAGCGGCAGCAGCGAACCGAGTTGCTGCGCCGCCGAACCTGTGCCTTCGGAGAAGCGGCTCATGTACACCGGAATCTTGTCCGGGTCGGCGGCGAGGACTTGCAGATTGTTGATCGCCATCTGGTAGGTCATGACTTCCGGTGACGCACCGCTGGGGTCAATCGAGAGCAGCGTAGCTTTGTCGTCAATCAAGTCCTGAATGATGGCGTTCAGGCGCTCATCAATATCGGGGATGTAGTTGGACATCACCCATTCTTTGAACGGGTCGCGCTGGTTGCCCGTCAGCTTGCGAATTTCCAGCGCGAGGGTGTTGATGTCCAGCAGCGCCTTCTGAATGGTGGTGATGGCGGTCAGGTAGGGGGCGGTGGTGGCGCTGATGCCCAGCACATTCACGCCCTGATGCAAGAACACCTGATACGGTTGTGCGCCGCCCAGCGGGGTATCCACCCAGTCCGCCGAATACGCGAAGGGCAGGGCGTTGAACTCCGCGAACGGCACTTCGCCGTTGATGGTGATGCGCCGGAACACGGTAAAACTGCTGCGCGTGTTTTGCAGGGCGCGGAAAGTGAACGAGTACAGGCCGTCCGCCGGAACGTCCACCGTGTAGTACACGGTGCTGCCGCTGGTGTCCCAGCTATCGCCGCCCAGCGTGTTCAACAGCAAACGATAAGTGTCGTAAGGGGTGACGGTCAGGCTGCGGCTGCTGACCGGACGCGCCGCCGTGTCGTTCTTGTAGGCGGGCGCTTCGGCTTCGAGCGTGAGCAGGAAATCGGTGGCGACGGGCGCGGTCTGCATCGCCCGGTACTGCGCGTAATCGGGATAGGGCGCGAACGGGATGATGTAGAACGCGCTGATATACATCGCACCTTTGGTCATGGTCAGCGCGAAATGATGTTCGCCTGCCGTCAGCGTCAGCCGTAGCGGGTAGGGCTGCCCGACGTTCACATCCCACGCGGGCGCTTTCGACCAGCGCACCTCGCGCAGCTGCCGGATGAGTGCATCGTTGCCATAGCGATCCTGCGGGAAGGTGTCGGTGCTGTTGCGGAAATAGACCGGAAAAGCCACCTGCTGCAAATCGCTGACGGGGAACTCGCCATCCACGCGCAATTGCCCTTCGGGGGAGGCCAGCAGCGCAGGGTCGGCTACCATCTCGAACGCGAGGGTATATTCGCCCTCAACGGGAAGGGTCACATCAAATTGGGCAGTTTCGCCCTGCCCCAACCGCACACTCGCCCCGTCATACAGGCGGGCGGTGTCGTCCTGCGCGAGGGGCAACCCGAACGAATCGGCACGCACTATGATGGGCGGCGCGGGCGGGACATACGGCACGACAGCTTGCGGAGAAGGAGTCGCCGTGCCGGAGTTGGCATCCGGGCTGGACGATGGGGCGCAGGCCGTGAGCAGGGCGGTCAGGATGACCGTCCACAGCCAGCGGTGAGGTCTATGCAGTTTCCAAAAGGTCGTCGCGGTGGGTATTTTATGGCGCGACATGTGGCTCTTTAAGAAAATCGTCTAAGTCGGAAAATGCGGTTTTTTGTCCTCACCCCGCTGCGCTTCGCTTAGCTTCCCCTCTCCATTGCAATGGAGAGGGGATAAGAGGGGTGAGGTTGAGAAAGCCATCTGTAAAAAAAGAAGGAGAACGCGATGCGGCTCACGTTCTCCTTCTTTAATGATTAGCCGTTAGCTCGACAGTTCAGCGAGCGCCGCGTCCAGAGTCTTGTTGGCGAACTCTTCCAACTGCGCCGAGTAGTCTTCGTACTTGTACTGACCTGAGGCCGAGTTGGCGAACATGAACCACATATTCACGTCCTTGTTTTCGCCGATATCAATGCCGGGCTTGCCTTCCCAACGGGCATTGATGTAGCCGGGGACGATCTTCGCCAGCGATTCAATCGGGCTGTTGCCGAGGTTTTCCAGCGCCTGCTGGAGACCGGGCTTGTCGCCCACGAACGACATGTACAGGGCGATGCTTTCCGGCGTGACCGACACGGGCATTCTGTTCGGCGTGCCGCCAGCAGCCTTTGCCAGTTCAGCTTCCTTGGCGTAACCAGCAGCCGAGAACGACATCCACTTGGCGAAATCATAGGCGGCTGCAACATCCGAGGCGGTCTGCGAGACCACGAGGATGTCCGTCACCATCACCTGATTGCCACCGGGGATACCCATGAAGTCCCAGTTGAAGGTGGCCGAAGCGAAACCGGGCACGGCCCAGCCGCCATCCCACTTCGCGCCGACTTCCTGATTCAGGAACAGTTCCCACGGCCCCTGCGACTTGAAGTTGGGCTTCTGGGCATCGCTCAGACCCTGCCATGTGATCGGCATCAGTTCAGCGGCCTTGGCAATGCCAGCCTTGAACGCAGCCGAGTTGTAGTTCATGTGCGTGCCGTCGAAGCTGAACCACTTCAGGTTGGCATCTTGCGTGTTAGGATACCAGCCGATGATCGGTTCCATTTCGTCCAGACCCAGAACGCCTTTTTCGACGTTGGCAACCGAGGTCACAGCCGAGAGGAAATCATCCAGCGAAACGCCGTAAGCGGGCGCATCGAGGTTGGCAGCTTCAAACAGATCTTGGTTGACGAAGTAGCCCATGACGAACTGCGCGGCGGGCACACCCAGAACCTTGCCACCATGCGTAACCGCACCCTGCAACACCGCAGGCACGTTCGCCCAGTCGGCATCGCTGGCGACCAGATCGGTCAGGTCAGCCGTCCAGCCGTTCTTGATGTACAGCGGGCCGCCATCAGCCATGAACACATCGGGCAGTTCGCCCTTGGCGGCATAGTTGGTCAGCTTTTCGTCCCAGCGGCCATCACCGGACATGTCCACAAATTCCACCGTGACATCGGGATGATCGGCGACATAAGCGGCGACCAGCTGACGCTGGAGGTTGTTTTCTTCTTCCGTTCCCACGTTCCAGTTGGCATAGCGCACGGTCACGCCAGCCGCTTTCACCGGCGCGGCGTGAGCCGACAAGCCGACGAACAGGGCGACCAGAACCACAGCAGTCATGATACGGGCAAAGGGTTTCATTTCTAGCTCCTCATAAATAAACTGACGATCAAGCATTTGTTGGACGAAAGCGGTTTAGACCGCCTGTCCCCGACAGCAGAATTGAACACATCGGATGCGCTGGCAGCTTCCTTTCCGGGGGGTTAAGTCCCCATGACGATCTTTACAGCGTGTGTTTTTCCATCTGCAAAGACGGGGAGCAAGCTGCCGTTGTGCGGCTGCCCATCCACCGTCACGGAGCGAACTCCGCTGTTCACATGCCGGGGATTCTCGACTTCGATGGCGTAGACCGCCCCCCGGAACGTGCGAGTAACCTTGTAACCTGACCAGTGCGCCGGAATGGACGGGTCAACCAGCAGGCCATCCGCCTGCGGGCGAATGCCCAGAATCCAGTGCGTCGCCATGCGGTGCAGCCATTGTGCCGAACCCGTATACAACGTCCAGCCGCCGCGTCCGTAAAACTCCGAAATCGGCCCGTCAATGTTGCCGGGGGTGACGTATGGCTCAGCCTTGTAGGTGTCAATATCGGCGCTGCGGTTGGGCGGGCAGATGCGCGAATAGGCCTCGTAAGCGTGATCGGGCTGCCCCGCCGCCGTATACGCCCACACCGACCATGTAGCCGCATGGGTATACACGCCGCCGTTCTCGCGCAGACCGGGCGCATAGCGGGTGACGTAGCCCACATCGGGGCGCGGTTGCGTGAAGGCCGGATAGTTAAGCAGCGTGCCGTAGTCTTTGAGTAGGTAGTGTGTGACCGAAGCCATCGCCGTGCGGGCGCGGTCTTCATCCGCGATGCCACTCATGACTGCCCAGATGTTGGGCATGAGGAAGATTTTGCCTTCGTCATTGTTCTGCGAGCCGAGCAGCAGGCCGTCATCGGTGGTCGCCATCAAGTACCACTCGCCATCCCAGCCGTGCCGGTTGAGCGCATCTTTCAGGCTTTCGCGCACCACCTCGCAGCGTCCGGCGAAGCGTTCGTCGCCGCGCTGACGTGCCAGCGGCGCGAAGTTGCCGAGGATCATATACAGGAATTCAGCCACCCAGAAGCTCTCACCCTTGAGCAGCGTCCCGACGGCGCTCAGACCGTCGTTCCAGTCGTGATCGCCCATCAGCGGCACACCACGCGGCGAGAAGCGCGAGAACGAGCGTTCAATCGCCCGCTTGCAGTGGTCATACAGCGATTCGGCAGCGCCGTTCAAGTAGGGAATCTGCTCATCCAGAATCGCGTAGTCGGCTGTTTCCAGCAGGTACGAGTGCAGGATGAAGGGCAGCCACAGCAAATCGTCGGAGCAGTTGGTACGCGGCCCGCCGCCCCGGATGGAGAACCACCAGTGCAGCACGTCGCCCTCTTTGAACTGCTGCGCCGCGTGCATCAAAAGTTGTTTGCGGGCGTAAGCCGTCTCGCCCACCAGAAACACCTGACTGTCCTGAAGCTGATCGCGGAAACCGTAGCCCGCCGACACCTGATAGAAGGCCGATTTCCCCCACAGGCGGCAGGAGATGGCCTGATACTTCAACCAGTAGTTGGTCATGAAGTTCAGCGCGTCGTCCGGCGTTTCGACGTGTTCGGCATCCACGAAGCGCGACCAGTGCGCCTGCACGGCGGCCAGCGCATCGGCGCTGCTGGCAACCGAGGTATAGCGGCGGATCAGGTCGTGCGCGTCCTCGCGGCCATTTTCGGCAGCGCCCAGCGTGAACACCACCGTTTTCGCTTCGCCAGCGGACAGCGTGACCGCCACTTGCAGCGCGGCAATCGAGTCGTTGAAGCGCCCCGTGCGGCCTGCCAGTGTCGCATCCTGCATGGCGCGGGGGCGATCATCATTGTTGTACAGGCCGATGAAGGTTTCTTTGTCGCAATCGAAGGATTTCAGCGGTTCACTGACCGCCATGAACGCGGTATAAGGCCAGTCCACATTGTTGTGGCGGCCATGCTCATCCGGGAAGCCCCACAGACATTTGGTGGCAAAGACGGCCTGCGCCGCTGCATCGGTTGTCGTTTCGATGAACAGCTTGTGGAATTCGCGGTGTTCATCCGGCGCGAAGCCCAGCAGCCATTCGGCGTAGGAAGTGATGTCCAGTTCGCGGGTTTCGGCGCTGCGGTTGGTCAGCGTGATCTGCACGACTTCCAACGGGGCATCTGCCGCCGCGAACACCGTCATCACGCTCTCGATATCTTCCACCTGATGCGTGAAACGCGAATAGCCCAACCCGTGCGCCACCTGATAGTGCTGGTACGGGCGCATGACCGGCTTGTAGGCTGTTGACCAGTACACATTCCGCTTCAGGTCACGGATGTAGAAGTATTTGCCCCAGTTGTCGCGCACAAGGTCTTGGAAGGAACGGGTGATACGGTTCTGTCCGGCATTTCCGCGCCAGCTATAGCCCGATCCGGTTTGGGAGATCATCAGGCTGTAGTCACCATTGCTGATGACGTTACCCCAAGGGCGCGGGGTGAAGGGAGTCGTGATGATATATTCACGCCCGTCTTCGGAAAAGTAACCGTAAGTGCTTTCGAATTTTTTCGTCATTCTGCCTCAAAAACCGCGTTTTTTCTTTTTTTAGAACTCTGCGCTACACTATCATCATGAAGTGAAACGTTTCACTTTTGCTGAATTTAGCATACTTTTTGGGGGCTGTCAATAAAAAGCCGATGAGGGGTATATTCGGAAATGGAGTCAGCCGTTCCAATCCCTCATCTCCGCATCCTCTCCCAACCGCGGACTAGAGTTAGGCGATGGGAGAAGGGCTAGGGATGAGGGTAACTGCTCCCCGCAACCAATCATGAGCGTTTGAGCCGAACGATGGGAAACCCACAATGACGACGATTCGAGATGTAGCCAAACGCGCAGGGGTGAGCGTCACCGCTGCCTCTTACGCCCTCAATGACACGGGGACGATTGGTGAAGCCACGCGCAAACGGGTGCTGGAGGCCGCCGAAGAACTGAACTACCACCCCAACGCCTTCGCCCGCCACCTGAAAAATCGCCAGACGCTGACTATTGGCGTGTTCATCTCGCGCTTCGGCGGCTCGTTCTACGAAGAAGTGCTGGAAGGCATCCACAGCGTCATCCTCGATACCGATTACGAGTTGCTGGTCTGCCCGGAGAGCCGTTCCACGCGCCGCATGCTGCTGCACCGGCAGGTGGATGGCGCGATTGTGTTCGACTCTAAAATACCGGACGAGTCCATTCTCAAGCTGGCTTCGCGCCGCTTCCCGATTGTGCTGCTGGATCGCGCCCTGCAAAACGATTTCGTGCTGCCGCTGCTGCTGGATAACGCGCAGGGCGTGCGCGAAGCCTTTAGCCATCTGTACGGGCAGGGCTTCCGCAAGCTGGCGTTTGTGGCGGGCGCGGCGGACTCGTTCGACAGTGCGGAACGCATGCAAACCTTCCTCGCGGAAGCTGAACGCAACCATCTGACGGTGGATGTCTATCAGGGCAACTTCACCGAAATTTCGGGCTACGAAACTGCCAAGACTATCATCTACGAACACATGCTGCCGGAAGCGGTCTTTTGCGCCAATGACCAGATGGCGATTGGCTTCCTGAACGCCCTGCGCGAACATGGCCTGTGTGCGCCGAAGGATATTGCGGTGGTCGGCTTCGACGACATCCCCCTT
>CAIVEA010000991.1 GCA_903904765.1 uncultured Chloroflexota bacterium | reverse complement strand
GCGAAGATGAAGAAAGGCGTTCGCATCATCAACGCGGCGCGTGGGGCGCTTATCAACGAAGCTGACCTTGCCGAGGCCATCAAGAGTGGTCAGGTGGCAGGCGCGGCGGTGGACGTGTACGCCGAAGAACCGCCCCCTGCCGGACACCCGCTGATCGGGTTGGCGGGCGTGATTGATACCCCGCATCTGGGCGCGAGCACTGAAGAAGCGCAGGTGGCGGTGGCGATCGAAGCCGCCGAACTGGTGGTGGCCGCCCTAACGAAGGGCGAGTACAAGAACGTGGTGAACGCGGCGGCGATTGGCTAATTCCCCCGCCGGGGTCTGGTTGTGCTGAACTTGCCCTCTGTTTCGTCAGAGGGCTTTTTGTACCCATTGCTGAAGATGATAAATCGGTTGCGAGAACGCTTAGCGGAAGATTTCCGGTTGCGCTGGATGCTGGCGACGGCGGCGGGTTGGGTCGTCGGCCTGTATGCTGGGGTACTCAATCCGGTGTGCTTCGCCGGGGCAGGGCTGGTGGCGGGTGCGGTACTCGGTTGGGCGCAGCACCGCGCCGCCGCAGGGTTGCCCGCCGCATGGCTGCGCGTCACCCTGACGGGCGCGGCGCTCGGTTTCCTGCCAGCGGCCTTGTTCGGGGTGTGGGCGCTGCTGAACGGTTGGGCGTGGTGGGGCGTTGCCGGATTGGTGATGGGTGGTGGCGTGGGACTGGCGCAGGGTTCGCTGCTTCAGCAAGGTAGGCACTGGGCAGGCGTGAATGCACTGGCGGGGCTGGTGTGCGGCCTGCTGACCGTCCTGCCGATCATCCCCGGTCTGCCCATCGGCTTGCTGCTGGGCGTGGCCTTTTACGGCTATGTGACCGCGTGGCTGTTTGAACGCTATGACCTATCGTCCTCAGCGCAACAATAAAAATGGGCTGGCACGCCGGCCAGCCCCTATAATCCCGAATTTTCCCTACGAGGGTGTGTAGGTGATGGACGAAAGCGTTCCTGTACCGCCGATGCCGCGTGGGGTGATCGAGATGGTGTAAATCGTTCCTTTTGCCAGCGTGTTCGGGAGGATGAGGGCGCAATTCGTACCTGTATCCGAGCCGCAGACGGTAGCGCGGGTGTACCAGCGTTTGAGTACTGTCCCCCGTCGGTCTATGATCGCAATCTGGAACTGGCTGGCGTACAGCGCGTTGCCTTGCAGCGTCCAATGTACGCTGGTGCTGTTGATGTTCTGAATATTGCTAATCGCATAAATACTGCTTATGCTGATCGTCACACTCCCCGGATTTGGGATGAACACAGTGAAAGTGTTCGTGACCGCGCTGCCGCTACCGCCTGCGCTGCGCGGAGTAATGGATACCGTGTACTCGCGATTGTTCGTTAGGGTGGCGGGGACGCTGCGGGCACAAACTGTGTCACTCTCCGAACCGCAGACCGCAGCGCGGGTATACCAGCGCGAGGCGATGACTGTGCTACCCCGGCTTACAGTGATCTGGAAGTTGCTGGCATAGAGTGCGTTGCCTTGCAGCATCCAATTCACGATGGGGCGTAGCGTGTCGGTGGCGGTGGTGATGCCCATTGTCACGCTGGTCGGCACAGGAATGGCAACGGTGAAGCTGGAATAGCTTTCTGCCGAAATACCTGCCGAAGTTTGCTGCCGTACCGAGGCGCTATATGTTCGCCCGCTGCTGAGTGTTGTTGGCAGGGTCAATTCGCAGGTTGTACCTGTATCCGAACCGCACACAGTGGCGCGGGTGTACCAGCGTCGGAATAGCACGGCATTGGGCAGGCGGACTGCGATTTCAAACTGGTAGGCGGTGGAACGGTTGTCAATCTGCCAGTGGACGATGGGATGAACTGTGTCCAATCCAGTTGTGGAGAGGATAGTCACAGGCGGGACGGATAGGTTGCCCATTGCGGCTAACGCATCCACGCGGGGGTAGCTAAG
>CAIVEA010000990.1 GCA_903904765.1 uncultured Chloroflexota bacterium | reverse complement strand
GTGGGGGGGTAACAATCGGTTCGGATTGACGGCGGTTGCCAAAGAAAGAGGACATGCAAACCTCACACTGGTTTTGAACCTGCGCTTAAAGACCACTATACAGCGAGTCGGCTGCAAACTCAACGCAGCGTCCATTCGCTCTATTCATCTTACAACACTCTGTTCGTGGACGAAAATGCCCCTGTGAATCAAAAGACCCGCACAGTGGCGGGTCTTGTAGGGATGTTGTGATGAGGGTAGTGGCCTATTCTTTCTTCAGGCCGTTCGCAATCCACGTCTTGAGCAGGTCAATCTGATGATCGCTGAGTTGCGCGAAGTGACCGCCGATCAACACTTTGTACATCTTGCTGTTCTTGGGATCGCCGGCGATCAGCACTGCGCCGCTATCGCTGCCTGCGATGATGCTGTCGTAGTCGGTGACACGCAGGCCGTTGGTCGGGTTTTGCCCGTGACAGGCACTACACTGTTGTACGAACAGCGGTTGTAGAATGGCGTAGGTCGGTTCGCCGTTGAAGTCCTCCAGCAGCGGCGGGGCAGTCACCTGATAGATGCCGAGAATGGTTGCCAGACCGGGTGCGTTAAAGCCCGCATACTTCCATGATGAACCATGACAGGCGCTGTTGGAACAGAAACTGCTGTTGTCAATGCCGCCGGGGTTGGCGGTAGTGTGGCAGTTGGAACAACTGGCATCGAAGGCCGTCGGGTGGCGGCTAATCCATGTCGTGTCCAGATGGCTCTGCGGTTCGATGCCAGTGGTCAGCGGCAGAGTTGGTTCGATCTGGTTGGGGCGCACAATGGTCGGGATGGTGTGGCACAGGTTGCATTCCAAACGGATGACTTCGCCTGTCGAACTGAAGTGTTCACCGTCATGGCAACGGAAGCAGCCCGCCGAGTCGCGATGGCCGACGTTGTTCGGATGCGTGTCGTAGCTCAACAACTGTTCGGGATAGTTGCTGTCTTTGTACAGGCGTTCCAGTACCGCGATGGCGGCGGTTATCTGGTCTTTGCCGGTCGCATAAAATTCGGAGTAGTTGGTGCTGTAATACTCATTCAGCGACTCGAATGCCTTGACCGCATCTTCGGTATTCACATAGCGTGCCGAGAGCAGATCCACCGCCCGCGCCCGGATGAACGGAATATCCTGCGAGATGTCGCCCATTTGCAGCGCCTCATCCACCGCACGGGTGGGCGGCAGGATGTTGTGGGCGATGCGATTGTGGCAGGTAATGCAGTCCATCTCCTTCACTTCGTATTGATCCAGATTGCTGGTATCAATCGGGGAGTTAATGGCGTTGTATTCGGTGATGGTGCCATCGGCAGCCTGCACACGCACCCATGGGATTTCCTGCTGTTCTTTGTCTAGTGCGATGTAGGTGATGGGGTTTTCGACATGCCAGTGGATGCCCTTGCCCTGTCCCTGCCGCTGGCTACCGCCCGTGTGCATCAGCAAGTAGATGTCGTAGGCATCATTGGTGCGGTTATTGTCGAAGGTGTGGATGACTTGCAGACTGTCATTCGAGAATTTTTCGGGCGAATGGCACATTTCGCAGGTTTCACGCGCCGGGCGCATCTCCGCCGTGCGGATGGGGAGTTCATAATTCTCCAAAACGGTGTCCACGATCAGGCGCATGTGGCCAGCCTTGCGGAAGAACTGTACCAGTAATAGGTCGCGTCCGATGTGGCAATCCACGCAGGAAATGCGCGAATGCGGAGACACGAGGAAGGTCGAATACTCAGGCGGCATGGTGTGGCAGGTGACACCGCAGAACTGGGATGAGTTGCTGTACTCCCAAATGGGCGGCGCGACCAACAGAATCAAGCCGATGAATACCAATAATGCGCCGATGGGCAGCAGATCGCGATACGTGAACGTTGCGCCGCGCCTCGGAATATATCGTTTCAGCCATGCCATCATAATTTATCGTTCCTGTAACGCTGTCTGGCATCACTCCGCTGCTGACCAGAACCAGCGGGTGCATTTGTGTAGACGAACCCTAATCTAGTCATCGTAACATATCTATGCCAGACACAAATCATCCGGCAGGATGAATCCGAATCATGCTATCGAATGATTGCCACTTCTATCCCATCCATTACACTTATGAGAGATGAACCTCGTTAAGAGGTGTTTCTTGTTTCTTCTTTTTGTTTGAGCGGCGATCTTCCCGCATGTACCTGATGATTGGGGAACTCGTTATGGGTCGCACCATCATAACTTGGTTGTTGATATGTGGGTTCGGCATGATCGCGCTTGGTATTGCGATGAGCCTCCCGACGCAATCCGTCCGCGCACAGGATGACAGCACCGATGCTGCGCCTGCTTCGGATGAGAGCAGCACCACTGCTGCTCCAGCCTCGCAAGATGCTGCTGCTGAACAGGCAGAGTATATCGGGCTAAATGACTGCGAAGATTGCCATCGTGGCCTTGCACGCGATCACGTTAAAACCCCCCATTCGCTGGCGCTTCAGGATGTCAAAAAGAGCAAGAAGGCCATCCTCGGAGATTTCGAGCAGGGCGCAGATGTGCGTACTGTTCAGTTTCCCGGCGAAGATGCTCCGCGTCCATTCACAGCGGATGACATCGTGTTCGCCATTGGTTCCGGGCGCTATGTGCAGCGTTACGCCTACGAGGTAGAGAAGCGGGTGTATGCGGTTCTGCCTGCCGAGTGGGATGTGGTGAATCAGGTCTGGCGGCCTTATACACGGGCTGAAGCGTGGCCTGCGCCAGAGTACGACTTCACCAATAACTGCGCGGGTTGCCACGTCACGGGCTTAGACCTTGACCGTAGCCGCTGGCAGGACGAAGGCGTGCAGTGCGAAGCCTGTCATGGGCCGGGCAGCATCCACAAGGATTTGGCGAAGAAGGCCGGCAATAACCCGTCTGATGAAGAGGCGCTCGCCATTCATGGCGCAGTTGTCCTCAGCCCGGACGCGCAAATCTGCGGTCAGTGCCACAGTCAGGGCATGACACCGGACTCGGCGCATCCGTATTCGACGCAGTATCGCCCCGGCGGTACTCTGCTTGACCCGACTGCATTCCAGTTGGTGGGCGAAGAAGACCCGGCTGCGTGGTATGCATCTGGTCACGGGCGGCTGAACAACATGCAGTTCAACGAATGGATGCTGTCGGCACATTCGACTTCGCTGGAGACGATGAAGGGGAGTTCCAGCGCGGCGGATGGCTGTGTGACCTGCCACAGCGGAGATTATTCGTTCACCCAGCGCATCCTCGGCGTGTATGCTGATGGCGACCTCAGCGGCTCGCCGCCAGAAGAGACAACGCTGGCGAACGCCCAGTTTTGCATCACCTGTACCACCTGCCACAGCCCGCACAAGGCGGCTGAGGGCGAGGACTTCCAACTCACCAGCGCGGCCTATGAGATGTGTACTGCGTGCCATACCAACACCGATCTGATGCAACCTGTGCATCATCCGGTGAAGGAAATGTTTGAAGGGCAGGCGGTGATTGATGGCGTAGACGGCATTCCTTCTGTGCATTTCTCAGCGGAAGATGGCCCGCGCTGCGTGACCTGCCACATGCAGGATGTTCCGGTGGGCGGCGCATCACTGGCGAACCATACGTGGAAGCCGGTTATCCCCGGTGAGGCCGACAGCCCGCCCGATGCCTGCTCGGAATGCCACGATAATCTGACGGCGACCGATCTGCAATCGTTGATCGAAGATACGCAGGCGGCGGTTCGTTCGCGGATTTCCATCGCACGGGCGCGGCTGGGCAGCGTCACAGCCCCGGAAGCTGGCACGGCGGAGAGCGCGGAATATGACCGCGTGGTGATGGCGCTGACTTTTGTGCAGAACGACGGCAGTCTGGGCGTGCATAACTATGCCTATGCGGACGCACTGCTGAACGAAGCCTCCAAGCTGCTGTCCAAGCTGGCCGTCCCCGGTGCTTCGCTGGAGCCGACGGAAGCGGCCGCACCGACCTTAACCCCGGCCTCCGATCAGGGGATTACTGTCGGTATGGAGCTTCCGGTGCGGACGGGCTTCCGGCCTATCACGATCATCATTCTCGGTATCGTGGGGGTTATTCTGGTGGGGGGGATCACCTTCATCTTACGACAGTCTCGGAGTAAATCAGGCAAGCAGGAGACAACCCCATGATTGGCAAAGCAAAAGTGGGTTTGCTGCTCGTGGGTATCCTCATGATCGTATTGGGGATGATGTTCAGCGCAGTAGCAGCACAGGAGAGCCAGAGCGCAGAGGCGACACCAGAAGCCACTCCAGAAGCATCGTCAACGGCGGCAGAAGCCACTCCTGACGCGGCATCCGATGCCTACTGCTTGCTGTGCCATACCAAACCCGATCAGGTGTGGCATCTGCCCAGCGGCGAATCGCTCTCGGTGACGATTGACCCGACCATTCTGGCAAACTCGGTACACGGCTCGTCTAGCCCGGAAGGTGCGCTGGCTTGCTCGGACTGTCATCCGAATTTCCGTTATCCGCATCCACCTTCACTCAGCCAGACCATCCGTGATTTCCAGATTGAACGGTACGCGGTGTGCCGCAACTGCCACGAAGAGCAATATCTGAAGGCGCAGGACAGCGTGCATGGTCAGTTCATCCGCGAAGGGCGATTGGAAGCGGCGACCTGCGTGGATTGTCATGGCGGTCATGACATTCAAACGCCGGATGAGCCGCGCCAGCGAATCTCGCTCACTTGCGGGCGCTGTCATGGGGCTATCTTTGACGAGTACCGCAACAGCGTACATGGCGGCGCGCTGCTGGATGAAAACAACCCGGATGTGCCAACCTGTATTGACTGTCATGGCGTGCATAACATCGAGAACCCGACAACGGCTTCGTTCCGCACCGGTTCGCCTGAATTATGTGCGACCTGCCATGCCAATGGCGAGTTGATGGGGAAGTACAACATCAACACACAGGTGTTCGACAGTTATCTAGCGGATTTTCATGGTTCGACCATCACGCTGTTTGAACATGAGTCGCCGGATGTGCCGACCAACAAGGCCGTGTGCTTCGACTGTCACGGTGTTCACAACATCCAGAAGGTGGACGATCAGGGCGTTGCCAGCATCCGCAACACGCTGTTGACCACTTGCCGCCAGTGCCATCCGAATGCTAGCGCCGATTTCTCGGCGGCGTGGATCGGTCATTATCCGGCTACGCCCGAAACGCATCCGGTGTTGTACTTCTTGAAGAACCTGTATAACGTGTTAATCCCAGTCGCAATCGGCCTCGTCAGCATCATCATTGTGTCTGACCTGTTCCGCCGCCTGCGGCGGCGCGGCTGAGCCGCTTACAGAGAGGGAACGTAAGATGGCAGCGCAGACTGCAAATGAGCCGCAAATCAGACCGGGGTTGTCAACCTCGCAGCTTGTCGAACGCTTTCTGGTCGCGGTGGCACTCGTCGGCCTCATCCTGACTGGATTGCCGCAGCGTTATACCACCGCATGGTGGGCGGACATTGTGTTCGTGCTAGGCGGTGGGATTGAAAGCCTCCGCATTATGCACCGCATTTTCGCCGGATTGTTGCTGGTCGAAGCGATCTACCATGTGTTGGCGGTGCTGTACAGCCGCTTCGTCATGGAGCGCGGTTGGGCGATGATGCCCGGTATAAGCGACGTTCGTGCCCTGCTGTCGCGGGTGGCGAGTAACTTCGCAGGTAGCGATGGCAAAGCGTCGTATCCGTTCATTTTGAAATTCGAATATTTGCTGATCGTGCTGAGTGTGCTGGTACTGGCAATCACGGGTATCGTCCTGTGGAATCCGATTGCTGCTACCAAAGTTCTGCCGGGAAGTATCATTCCGACGGCACGTAGCGTTCACAGCGATCAGGCTATGCTATTCATCGGGGTGCTGGTACTGCTGCGTCTCGGTATCGCTCTGTTGTGGCGGCCTAAACGGGCGGATATCTTCGCCGAACAGCCTGCGCCTGCGCTTTCGGCGGAAGCCATTCGCGCTCGTCGGCAGAAGTTCCTGCCCGTAGCCGTTGTGCTGGGTGCGGTGGTGGCGGGTGGGCTGTTATGGTTCCTGACTTCGGAACAGACGGCGATCAACACCGTGCCGCGCCGCGAAACGGTGATTTTCGCACCGGAGGCGCTGCCGGAAACGGGTGATCCGCACATTGGCGAAGTGCTGTGGGGAACGCTGCGCTGCGCGTTCTGTCACGGCGCGAACGGCGAGGGCGGCACGAAGGGCGAACCCGCCATTCGTGGGACGACCGTTTCCTTCGCGGCTTTCTTCGAGCAGGTGCGTGTGGGCAAGGGGCAGATGCCGTCCTTCAGCGAGAGTGAACTCCCGGATGGTTATCTGGTGCATCTGTGGGCGTGGCTGACGCAGCCGCAGAACTAGCTTGCATACTCAAGCATTTGTACAAAAAAGCCAATCCACTGCGATTGGCTTTTTTATTGCGTTATCCGTGTTGGGAAAACAAAACACCCACCGAATTGGTGGGTGTCGTGGGTGTGGGCGCGGAGGGGCTCGAACCCCCGACCTCACGGATGTGAACCGTGCGCTCTGACCAGCTGAGCTACGCGCCCGCGTGATTGGGGAGAGTATAGCATAGGCTGGCAGGGCGTTCAAGACTAGAAATGCGATTTCGCAGGGCGGATTGTAGCAAATTCATCCCAAATTCTGCCTTGACCATGCGGGGGGATAGTGCTACCATATTTGTCATTAAGTGCCTG
>CAIVEA010000989.1 GCA_903904765.1 uncultured Chloroflexota bacterium | reverse complement strand
GGCGGTCTGACCGTCGGCGCAGGCGTTATCACCGAAGTTCTCTAATATCACACGCGGTCCGTAAAACGGTTGCAATACGGGAAGGCGGTCAACATGACCGCCTTCCCGCACCAACCGGGCCGAATGAGGCGACAATGGTCAAGAACAAAATCCGTATTTGGTTGAAAGCGTATGATCACCGCGTCCTCGATCAATCCGTTCTGCGGATTGTCGAAACGGCGGAGCGCACGGGTGCTCGCGTCGTGGGGCCGGTTCCCCTGCCCACGCGGATCGAGCGCTTCACAGTGCGCCGCAGTCCGTTCATTGATAAGGACTCGCAGGAGCATTTTGAAATTCGCACCCACAAACGTCTGATTGATGTCCTCGACCCGGACAGCAAGACGATTGATGCCCTGATGCGCCTGAACCTGCCGGCGGGCGTGGATATTGTGGTGAAATAGGGGGCGAATGATGAAGGGTATTATCGGTAAGAAAGTGGGCATGACCCAAGTTTTTGACGACAAAGGGAACGCTGTTCCCGTGACCGTCATTCAGGCTGGTCCGTGCTACGTGACGCAGGTTCGCACCGCTGATCGTGATGGTTACACCGCCGTTCAACTCGGTTTCGGTGAGACCAAGCCGCAGCGCATCTCGAAGGGCGAACTGGGACATTTGCAGCGCAATAGCCTGCCAGCCATTCGTCATCTGCGCGAATTCCGCGTGCGCGATGGCGAAAGCAGCGTGGCTGAAGGTCAGACGATCAAGGCTGACGTGTTCACAAAAGGTGAGCGCGTGGACGTGATCGGTACGAGCAAAGGTCGCGGTTTTCAGGGCGGTATCAAGCGCCACAACTTCAACCGTCAGCCTAAGACGCACGGCGCTTCGGATCGCACCCGCGCTCCCGGTTCTGCTGGTGCGAACACCTACCCCGGCAAGACTCTCAAGGGCCATCGCTATCCCGGTCACATGGGCAGCGAACGTGTCACCACCGAGAATCTGGAAGTGGTAGTGGTTGACCCGGAGAAGAACATCCTCGCTGTGCGGGGTTCTGTCCCCGGCGCGAATGGCGGCATCGTCGTGATTAAGCCTGCGCGTCCGCGCCGCCGCTAGGTCGAGGAGGGATGTCATGAAAGTACCAGTATTGGATATGACCGGCAAGCAGGTGAAGAGCATTGACCTGCCCGCCGATATTTTCGAGGTTGAAGTTAACACCGGACTGATGCATCAAGCACTCGTCCGCCAGCTGGCGCATGCCCGTCTGGGGACGGCGAAGGTGAAGCGTCGTAGCGAAGTGAACCGCACGTCCGCGAAGTGGTACCGCCAAAAGGGTACTGGTCGCGCCCGTCACGGTTCGCGTGATGCGACCCAGTTCGTGGGTGGTGGTCGCCCGAAGGGGCCGACACCGCACAAGTACATCAAGGCGATGCCGCGCAAAATGCGCCAGCAGGCCATCCGTTGTGCGCTGACTGCGCTGCTACGTGATGAGCAGTTGATCTTCGTAGATCAACTGAAGCTGGAAGCGCCCAAGACCAAGCAGATGCGCCAGATTCTGGACGCGGTGGTGGGTAAGGGTAGCAAGGCGCTGGTTCTGATGGCCGATCGCAATCAGAATGTGGAACTCAGCCTGCATAACCTCGCGGACGCTCATGTGATCCGCGTGAATTACCTGAACATGCGCGACCTGTTCCAGTATGAAAAGGTCGTCGTGCCACTGGATGCTCTTGATGTTATCAAGGCCATCTGGGGACGTGAGGAGGACTAAGATGGCTGAACTGCATCTGTACGACGTTATCCGCCGTCCGGTAGTCACCGAGAAGTCGGCCATTCAGTCTGACGAACTCAACCAGTACGTGTTTGAAGTTGCGTCGGAAGCCAACAAGATCCAGATCAAGGAAGCGGTTGAGGTGATCTTCGAGGTGGACGTGTTGAATGTGAACACGATGATTGTTCCCGCCAAGCGGGGTCGTCGTGGTCGCAACTGGTATCTGCGGTCGCGGCAGTGGAAAAAAGCCGTGGTCACTCTGCCTAAAGACCAGAAGATCGAGTTGTTCAACCTCTAGGGGTGTAACCATGGCCGTAAAAGTATACAAGCCCACTTCGGCTGGCCGCCGAGGGATGACGGGCCACAGCTTTGAAGAAATTACCAAGTCGACCCCGGAATGGTCGCTGACCGAACCGCTGCGCAAGCACGGTGGTCGTAACCATTTCGGTTGCGTCACGGTTCGCCATCGTGGCGGCGGGCACAAGCGCCGTTATCGCGTGATTGACTTCAAGCGCAACAAGTTTGACTGCGCTGCGAAGGTCATCGCCATTGAGTATGACCCGAACCGCACTGCCCGCATCGCGCTGGTGGAGTATGAAGATAGCGTTCGCCGCTACATCATCGCTCCGCTGGGGCTGAAGGTCGGTGATCGTGTTGCCAACGGCAATCTGGCTCAGCTTCGTACCGGCGATGCGCTGCCCATCAGCGAAATTCCGGTGGGTACGCTGATCCATGCCATCGAACTTCTGCCGGGTAAGGGCGCACAGCTTGTCCGTTCGGCGGGCAGTTCGGCGCAGCTTCTGGCGAAGGAAGGCGCTTATGCTCAGGTGCGTATGCCCAGCGGCGAGGTTCGCCTCATCAGCGAACGCTGCATGGCGACCATCGGGCAGGTGGGTAACACCGATCACAGCAATGTGAATCTGGGTAAAGCAGGGCGCAAGCGTTGGATGGGTATCCGTCCGACGGTGCGCGGTAGCGCGATGGATCCTGCCAGCCATCCGCATGGTGGTGGTGAAGGTCGTTCGCCCATTGGTATGCCGGGTCCCAAGACCCCGTGGGGCAAGCCCGCTTTGGGCAAGCGCACCCGCGTCAACCGCCGTACCGACAAGTTTATCGTCCGTCGGCGCAGCACAGGCCGGTAATCAGAGATACCGGGTACGAAGTGCTGAGGATCGTAGAACCGTCCCTCGGTACGCAGTACTCAGCACTCAGTACTCAAGAGGTTAGAAGCTATGTCGCGTTCACTCAAGAAGGGGCCTTTCATCAGCCCCAAGCTGCTCAAAAAAGTTGAGAAGCTGAATGCGGAGAACAAAAAAGTCGTGATCCGCACCTGGAGCCGGGCGAGCACGATTTTCCCGCAGATGGTGGGTCACACAATTGCGGTTCATGATGGCCGCCGTCATGTGCCGATCTACGTCACCGAGAACATGGTCGGGCATAAGCTGGGCGAGTTCGCTCCCACCCGTACCTATCGCGGTCACTTCGTCGAGAAGAAAACCTCGGCAAGTGCCCCGGTCAAGAAGTAACGGGAGGGCAACATGGAAGTGCAAGCCATCAGCAGTTATCTGCCCATTTCGCCCCAGAAGTTGCGCTTGGTGATTGACCAAGTGCGCGGCATGGGTGCCAAGCAAGCAGTCATCACTTTGCAGTTCATGCCGAAGAAGGGCGCAGAGTTCGTCCAGAAGGCGTTGAAGTCGGCGATTGCGAATGCCGAAAACAACTACGACCTGAATCCGGATGGGCTGTATGTGGCGACGATTTTCGCGGGTGACGGCCCCCGGCTGAAGCGCATGAAGGCCGGTGCACGCGGGCGCTATAAGCCGCGTGTGAAGCGGACTTCGCACCTGACCATCATTCTCAAAGAGCGAGAGGGGTAAGCCTATGGGCCGCAAGATTCATCCCATTGGTTTCCGCCTGAAGATCAACCGCGACTGGGATGCCCGCTGGTATGCCGAGGGCGATAAGTTCCGCGAACTCCTTCAGGAGGATTTCAAAATTCGCCGCTTCGTCAAGAAGGCCGGCGCCCGCGCAGGCGTGTCCCGCGTGGAAATCGAGCGTCATCCGAGCCAGCTTTTGGTCAACATTCACACGGCACGCCCCGGCATTCTGATCGGGCGTAAGGGTGAAGCGGTCACGAAGCTGCGTACTGACCTGCAAGAACTGACGGGTAAGAAGGTCAAGTTGGAAGTGACCGAAATCGAGAAACCGGATATGGACTCGGTGCTGGTCGCAGAAAACATTGTTGACCAGCTTCAGCGTCGTATCGGTCACAGCCGCGCTATGAAGCGTGCTGTGAGCCAAGCGATGCGTCAGGGTGCGCTGGGCATCAAGATTCAGGTCAGCGGGCGGTTGGGCGGTTCGGACATGTCGCGTACCGAATGGGTCGCAGAAGGACGTGTTCCCCGTTCGTCGCTGCGTTCGAGCATTGACTACGGCACTGCGGAAGCCCTGACCACCTTCGGGCGTATCGGTGTGAAGGTGTGGATCTACAAGGGCGAAGTGCTGGGCAAGGAAGAAAAGCCGGAGCCGAAGAAGGACGTATACGTCACGCCGTAGTCTGCCCCGCGCAGCATAAGGTCGAACGTAGAAGGAATTTGCGATTATGTTGATGCCAAAGCGAATGAAGTACCGCAAACAGCAGCGCGGCAATATGAAGGGCAAGGCTGCTCGCGGGAACGTCGTCCAGTTCGGTGAATACGGCTTGCAGGCCCTCGAACCGATTTGGATGACTGCCCGCCAGATCGAAGCTGCTCGTAAGGCGATGGTGCGTTTCACCAAGCGTCGTGGTAAGGTGTGGATTCGGATTTTCCCCGATAAGCCCTACACCCAAAAAGCTGCTGAAACCCGTATGGGCAGCGGTAAGGGCGCGGTCGAATATTATGTCGCCGTGATTAAGCCCGGCCGCGTCCTGTTCGAGATGGGCGGGATCTCGGAAGAAGAAGCCCGCGAGGCGCTTCGCCTAGCAGCCTTCAAGCTGCCAATTCGGACGAAGTTCATCAAACGCTACGATCCGATTTCTGGGCAGGAGATTAAGTTCGAATGAAGTCTAGAGAAATCCGCGAAATGACCGAGGAGGAAATCCTCAACGCGCTGGAAGACCAGAAAGAGGCGTTGTTCAACCTGCGCTTCC
>CAIVEA010000988.1 GCA_903904765.1 uncultured Chloroflexota bacterium | reverse complement strand
CCCGAAAAATCATCGGTGTCGTTGATTTCGAGGACGTATTTTGCTCCTGTAAATCCTGCCGCAGTCCAAGTGAAGGTGGGACGTTTGTCGGCAACCGTGACTGCAACCCCATCGGCTGGTGCTGTTAAGAGATTGACGGAGAACGAACGCTGGACACTGTTCTCTCCCCAATTGAGAGCCGCATCGCGTGCCGCAACATACCATGTATAGGTTTTGCCATGCTGTAAGGGCTGGGCCAATGCAGTGGCACTCAGCGCAAATGTGAGGGCGTTGGTTTCAACTTGTTCCAGAACAGGCGTTCCCGGGTTGGTACTGTTGTCGAGCAGTGTGACACGATAGCGATTTGCGCCTGTCACCGCTTTCCAGGTCATGGTAGGACGGGTTGCGGTCAAGATCGCTGTATCCGATGGGGCGCTGAGAACAGGCGCAACCGGGGCAACTGTGTCGAGCGTGACCTTCCACGCGGCTGACCATGCCCCACCTACCGCGTTGGCATTCAAGGCACGCACGCGCCAGAAGTACGTACCATCATTCAGCGTGAAGGAATGACTGGTTTCGCCAATTGGCATGGTGGTATTGTTACTGTTCACGAGCGTGGCGAAGGTGCTGACGGTGCTGATCTGGATTTCGTAGGACGCAGGTGTAGCACCAGTCGCTGGCGGCAGCCACTCAAAAAGTGTGTCGCTGCTATTGCTGACGAGATTGTTGGTTGGGCTGGATAGACGTGGCACAGCTGGGACGGGGAGCGTAGGGTCTTGAAGCGTGAAAGTGAAATTACCCTGTGCGCCATTATAGCCACCCAGTCGTATCCAGTAGGTCTGGCCTGCGGTGAGTGTGAGTTCGAGGCGGGAGGTGAAATCCGTTTTGCTGACATCATCATTACAAGCGAGCGCATTGATCGGGAGTGCAGCCGGGGCATCGTTGCTGTTGGGATAGACAATCAGGATGGTATCAAACGCGCTGCCGGCAGTAGTCAGGATGTATTTCTTGGTTGTTTCCGGCGTGAACCGATACCATGCAGTGGCAGTGATGTTGAACCCGCAAGAGAGTGCGAGATTTTCTTCATTCAGAGTGTCGTTGCCGGTGGTGCTGTCCTCACTGAAGAAGGGCAGGGGTAGCGTCACTTCCGGTGCATCAGCAGGCTGGTCAAAGGCCGCCGCACCCACCTGAGGCGGGACATTGGCGACAGGTACTTGCGATTTACCCGTCACGGGATCGACTGGTGGCGGTGTGGTCGGTGATGCCGTCATCGTGGGTTCAGGGGTGGTCGTCATGGTGCTTGTGGCAGGGGGTGACGAAACATCTGTCGGCAGCGGGGTCGTGGTGGCTTCGGCCAATTCTTCGGTGGGTGTTACCGTAGGCAGCACCGTTTCGGTAGGGAGGATCGCAGTCTCAGTGGGGATGGGGGAGGGGGGCAGTTCTGTGGGGGCTGCGGTGACTGGAACAGCTGTTGGTGGGATATAGGAGTCATATTCGGCTTCTGGTACCCACAGGAAGAAGCTGTCCATCTGTACACTAAACGGCGTGCCATCCTGCGGGGGATAGACCACTATCTCCACCCCGCCCGGTGGTAACTGTGTATTATCTTGCCACGCAATCAGTTCCACGCCGTTGAGCGCAATCCGCACCACGCCATCCATGACGGAGAGGCGCAGGTCATACCACTGAGAGGGTACGACCGAAACGGCCACCGACTGGACAGGCACAGATGCACGGTACAGCGTCAAGCTGCCGCTGGCGCTCAATCCAACACTGTAGCCTCCCACTCCGCTTTGCCGCAGGGTGAGGAGGATCGTGCCTCCGGTCATCTGGACGCTGATTTGTGCAGCCACGTTAGTGAACGGGTTGCGTACTAGTTGGAGGGGCGCACCCGCATTGGTCGTCTGAATGCCCAGACCTGTTTCATGTGGAACAAGAGCCCAACTCGTGGTGGGTAGCCATCCAGACAAGTCGCCCAAATCGAATAGATCTCGCGCCAGCAGGCGTAGTGCCGGTTCGGGGGGCAAAGCCGGGATGATGGATGTGGCAGTCGGAACGACAAGCGGCGGTTCCGTTCCGACAAGGGTGGGCTGCTCATCCAATGTGGCGGTGTTGGTTGGTGCTTCTGTTGGCACCTCAACCGTCACTTCGGAAGTCGGCGCAAGCGGCGCTTCCTGCGCGGGTGTGGCAGGCAGAATGGCAGTTACCTCAACCGTTGGTGGATTATCCTGTGCCCCGGCAGGGACGGCTATAGCCGGAACGAACAGGATGATGGTCATCACAATTGCTAGTATTCGCAGTTTCAACATGATATGG
>CAIVEA010000987.1 GCA_903904765.1 uncultured Chloroflexota bacterium | reverse complement strand
CGCATCTACCGGGGACATTTCAACATCATCAACCGGGGGCATATCTCCAATTTGCCGGATGGCTGCGTGATCGAAATCCCCGGCTATGTAGACCATAACGGAATCAATATGCCTGTCGTGGGCGATCTGCCGCTGGCCTGCGCTGCCACCTGTTCCGCCAGCGTGCGCGTGCAGCAGATGGGCATGGAGGCGGCGGTGCGCGGCGATGTGACGCTGCTCAAACAGGCCATGCTGCACGACCCGCTGGTGGGCGCGGTGTGCAACCCGGAAGAAGTGTGGCAGATGGTGGATGAACTGCTGGTGGCGCAGGCGCAATGGCTGCCCAACTATGCTCCCGCCGAGATCGAAGCGGCTCGTCAGCGGTTGGCGCAGGCCGAAGCGAACGGAACCCGCGTGAAACTGCGGCAGACGGACGGCGCGGCGCGGCTGAAGGTTCGCAGCGTGAGCGAACTGGCTGCTGCCCGCTGAATGTAACAACCTGCCTTTCTAATCCCCCAAAAACTGGCGGATACCCATCGGGCGAAACGGGTTTATCCTTAGAGTCGGGGTGTGTGGCGCTGTGCCGCGCAACCCGATGTGTTCAGTGTGCGTATATACACGTAAGCAGCCGCGCAGGGAATTCATCTGCGACGACGTTGGGAAAAAGTTCGCCATGTCTGACCCGACCACCGTGCAGTGGGTGACTGCCGCCTTACAGGGCGATCAGGATGCCTTCGCAGAACTTGTTTATGCCTATCAGGATTCGGTGTACAACCTGTGTTACCGGATGCTGGGCGAACGCGCCGAGGCGGAGGATGCCGCGCAGGAGGCCTTTTTGCGCGCCTACCTCAACTTGCAGCGTTATGATCCGCAGCGCCCCTTCAAAACGTGGGTGCTGAGTATCGCTTCCAACTACTGCATTGATCGGTTGCGCCGCCGCCGCTTGCAATGGCTGTCGTTGGATGACGAGCCTACGGCGGATCGGCTGGCGCTGAGCAGTGACGAACCCGAACCGGAACATGCCACGCTCACCCGCGAACACAGCGCGGCAGTGCAGGCGTTGTTGAACGAACTCAGCCCGGAATACCGCGCTGTGGTGGTGCTGCGCTACTGGTACGACTATTCGTATGTGGAAATCGCCGACATGATGGACACGACTGAGAGCGCGGTGAAAAGCCGTCTGTTCCGCGCCCGTCAAGCACTGGCGGATAAACTGGGCGAGGAGCAGGCTTCCCGGCTGGGTAAGCCGCTGATGGAGGGGTTGTAGCATGGCGAACGAACAGCAGAAGCGGCTGATGCAGGAGGCGCTGGATGCCGCGCTCCCGCCTGACCGCCAGCGCGAACTACGCCAGCATCTTGATGTGGACGCGGAAAGTACCGCCGAGTTCAGCCGCCTGAAGCAGGTGGACACGCTGCTGCGGACAGCTCCGTTTGAACGCGCTCCGGCGCGGCTGGCGCTGGGCATCATGGCGAAACTGGCGCAGGCCGTCCAGCAGCCGATGACGCACATCAGCGGGTTGGCGCTGGCGCTGGGGTTGGCGCTGGTGATGCTCATCACGCTGCCGGTGCTGATCGGCGGGTTGAGCCTGTTTCTGGGCGCAGCGGGCAGCGCCGCCGCTTTGAACGTGCTGCTCCAGCAGATCGTCAATTTGCTGGCTTCGGCGGTGGCGGTGCTGGATGGCTTCGTGCAGGGGGCGCAGCAGGTGGTCAGCGAGTATCCGGTTGCTCCGGCGCTGCTCCTCTCCGTCGCGCCGCTGGTGCTGTTCTGGCTGATGCGGGTCTGGCAAAAACGCGGTGTAGACCGTACAGACGAAAAGGATGAATGATGCGCTTCGATAACCGGACATTGATGTTGGCTGCGCTCGTTCTGCTGCTGTTGACTATGCTGTTCAATCCGGGCGGCATCAAATCCATGCTGGACACGATTGAATCGCTGGTGATGATCGCACTGGGGAGCGTTGCGACCCTTTATCTGTGGAAACGGCTATGAGCAAGCTGCGGAATTTTCTCATCCTCGGCGGGTTTATCCTCGCTACGTTTGCCCTGTCCTCATGGGTGCGCGGGCGCGTTGAGTCGCCTGTGGTTGATCCCGATTCTGTCGGCAAGGGCATCCTCGTCACTGACCATTACGAGTTGACAGGGACTCTCGATCAGTCGCTGGTGGTGGCGGCGGACACGGCGGCGCTGACGGAGTCGGCGCGGGTGTTCGGTGACGCGGCGCTGGTCGGGCGTTCGGCGGTGACGGTGGACGGGCAGGTGCAGGGCGACCTGACCGCACTGGGCGATACGTTCACGCTCGGTTCGGCGGCGCAGATCAGCGGGGCGCTGTCCTTCATGGGACAGCACGCCACCGTGAATGGCACGGTGGAAGGCGATCTGACGCTGGTGGCGGAACAGATCACGCTGGGGCCGCAGGCACGCATCAGCGGGCGAATCGCGGCTTGCGGCGGGCAGGTGGACGATCAACGGGTGGATGCGGCGGCGCTGTCCGCATGCAGTCAGTCCGATCTGATGCCGCGCTTCGAGGCGTTGCAATCGCTGGCGGACGTGGGCGCGGGCGGATTCTCGTCCGGCGGTGCGCTGGCCTCGTTCTCGTCGGCCTTCGTGCTGGCGGGGCTGACGGCGCTGCTGGCGGCGGCGTTCCCGCGCCGTGTGCGGCTGGCGATGGAAGCGGTGCAGGCTGCCCCCGGCTATCTGACGGGCGCGGGTTGCCTGACGTTGTTCGGACTGGCGGGATTCGGGCTGCTAGCGCTGCTGGTGCTGGCATTCGTGCCGCCTTTAGGGTTGCTTTTGCTGCTGGCGGCGGCGGCGCTGTTCGTGCTGCTGGTGGTGGCGCTGATGATGGGCTGGGTGGTGCTGGCGGCGGCAGTGGGCGACTGGGTGGCACGCAAGTTCGGCGCTCAGGCCGCGCCCCCGCTGATGACGGCTGCTTTGGGCAGCGTGGCGCTGACGCTGGCGGTGATCGGGCTGGCCTTCCTGCCGTTCGGCGGGTTGGTGGCGCTGGTGGGCGGTGTGCTGCTGGGGCT
>CAIVEA010000986.1 GCA_903904765.1 uncultured Chloroflexota bacterium | reverse complement strand
CTGCCCGTAAAGCGAGAGTCTTAGCAGAGTCCCCATCCGCTGCCCGTGACCCGTGTCAGGGTGGCGGGTGGGGACTTTGTGTTTCTTAGCCGGTGATGTCGAAGGTGATGGGCGCGGTGCTGGGCTGCCCCGCCAGTGTCAGTTGAACGCTGTAGGTGCCGATGCTGAACGGGAAATCCGTCGGGTCTACATAGAACCACACGCAATTCTGCGCGATAGTGAAATCCGGCGTGAAGTCCTGTGTGGTCAGCGTTTGCCCGTCCAGCGACCACACCGCCCCCAGCGTCGTCCCCGGCGGGATGTTGGCGGCAGTCGCCACCACGTAGATGCGTTCGGCACTGGAGGGGAAGCTGGACTGTGCCCCCAGCGCACAATCATTTTCGCCCACCTGCGTCGCCATGACCGCGTTATACAGCGCAGGCTGTCCAGTGGTGGGCGTGGGGATGATGATGTTCTGCGGCGGCAGCGTGCCGGCCACTGTTGCAACTGCGGCGGGCGTTCCCGGTGCGGGCGGTGGCTGTGGGGAAGGTGTGGCGGTACTCAGCGCGACGGGCTGCACCTGCGCGATGGCCGTCGCGTTCACACCTGCGGCTTGTAGCGTGACGGCCAGTTCTTGCCCGTCCAACGCCACCTGTGTCACCGCTGTCTGCACGTATTCCACCGTGATTTGCAGGCGGTCACGCAGATAGGTGGCGGTGGCCCGCGCCCCCTGCACCTGTGCCGCCAGCGCCGCATGTTCCGTCACCAATGCCGGATCGTCCCCGCCTACGCCGCAGGCCGCCAGCAGTGCCGCCAGCCCGCAGCCGATGATTAGCAGCACTCGCCGCATCATGCCCCCATCATTTCCTGAATTGCGTTTCCGCCCACGTCGCGAAACGGTCTTGCAGGCGCAAACGTTGATATTTGCCGGTGGTCGTCACCGGAATTTCCGTGCCGAACACCACCACTTTCGGACATTTCTCGAAGGGCATCCGCGCCCGACAATGTGCCAGCACTGCCGCCTCGTCCAGCGTCGTCTGTTCTTGCAGCACGAGGTACGCCCCCACTTCTTCGCCATAATAACGGTTGGGGAAGGCGACTGCCAGCGCGACCTTCACACCGGGAATTTCCAGCAGCACTTCCTCGATCTCGAACGGGCTGAACTTCACGCCGCCCCGATTAATCAGTTCTTTGATGCGCCCCGTGATGAAGAAGTAGCGCCGTCCGTCCGCGCCCGTGCGGTAGAATCCTTCGTCGCCCGTGCGAAACCAGCCGAAACGGAACGCCTCGGCGTTCGCGTCCGGTCGCTGGTCATAGCCTTTCATCACGTTATGCCCGCGCACACAGATTTCGCCGCGCACACCTTCGGGCTGTTCCTGCCCTTCGCCCGCCAGATCGAAAATCGCCATCTCGTTCGGCTCAATCGGACAACCGATGCTCGGATAGCCGTAGTCCAGCAGCCAGTGTGCCTGTTCTTCCCATGTCAGCGCGATGGGTAGGAAGCACGAGTAGCAGGTGGTTTCGCTCAGACCATAGCCGTGCAGCAGCGGCACGCCGAAGCGTTCGCGGAAGGCAC
The DNA here is from genome assembly GCA_903904765.1 of uncultured Chloroflexota bacterium. Next base: position 3,371 of record CAIVEA010000986.1, on the reverse strand, counting down.
GCGCCACGCTCATCGAGAGCGTCCCCGCCCCGCATACCACATGCCGCAGCGCCCGCACATCCTGTTGATACACGCCGTCCCCGCGAATCGATTCGCCCCGCGCCGCCTGTTGGTCGGCATAGTCGAGGCAGAATTGCAGCAGCGTGGGGACGACGCTGACGACCTGCACCCGTTCCGCCGCGATCCGCCGCCAGAAATGCTGCGGACTGAACGAACGATTCAGCACCGTCGAACCGCCCACCAGCAGCGGCGTCACCAGCGTGACCACAATCCCGTTCACATGATGGATGGGCAGCACGCACATCATGCGTTGGTTCCCCGTGATGCCCTGCCATGACGCGATTCCCTGTGCGTCCACCAGCAGTTGATACATCGTCAGCACCACGCCCTTCGGAACGCCGGTTGTGCCGCTGGTGTAGACCAGCAGCGCCTCGTCATCCAGCGTGGGTTCGGGTTGGTCGCTGAAGAAGGTGTTGGGCAGGCGCTTGACCTGCTCGTGAAACTGCGGATAGCGTTCGTCCGGTTGTCCGCCCACCTGCACGATCTGGCGCACGTTGGCCGCGCCCAACCCGTCGTCCGCCCCGCGAATGATGACTTCGGCGCGTTCCAGATACTCGGCGCGGACGAAGCACACCACCGAACGACTGCTGCGGAGGATGAAAGCGATGCGGCGGTCATCCTCGGTCATGTTCTGGGGGGCGACCACCGCGCCGATCAGCCAGCAGGCGAAGTACAGGATCACCGTGTCGCTGTGGTTGTAGCCCATCAGCGCCACTCTGTCCCCGCGTTGCACCCCGTAGCCGTCGTGCAGCAGGTGCGCGGTCTGGTGGACACGGGCGTTCACTTCGGCATAACTGAGTTCCTCGCGCAAGCCGTCCGCGTCGTAGTGGATGAGGTACAGGTTCAGTGGGGAGGCTTTGGCATGTTGCGAGAGCAGGTGGCGAAAATTGCGATAGGGGATTTTGTGCTGTTCGGGTGGGATGCCGTTCACGGTCTGCGCGGCGCGGATATGCGCCTGCGTGGTCGCGTCTAAGTCCGGGAACGTGGTCATGGGATGCTCTCCGAGCCTGAATGGACATTTTTAAGCATACCGCACTCGCGTCGTCCGCCCCAAAATCTGCGGGAGAACATGTGCATTTTAACCCTCATCCCCATCCCTTCTCCCTCAGAGCGAAGGGTGTAAGGCAAGCGAACCTATCTCGTACCATGTCTCTGCTGCCTTTCTCCCCTCGCCTAGCTGTACTCAGCGGTTGGGAGAGGGGTTGGGGGTGAGGGCTTTTGAATGCATTGCCCAAAATCTGCGGGAGAACATGGCCTGCGCCGGAAATAAAAACAGACCCCGCCAATGGAGGTCTGTCTGCTTCCTAAAAACAGAGTTTGGGCTATGGCGATACCGGTATCACTTCCAGCACTTCGATACTGCCTCCGGGTGTCATGAGATGCGGGTGTCCGTCCAGCATGGCTTTGACCTGCTGGATGTCGGCGGCCTGCACAATCGAATAACCTCCGACCTGTGGCAACTGCGGTTTGGCGCTGGTGGTTGCGGTGAAGTTCGCGCCGCTAACCAGCGGTTCACCCCCATCCACAATCGCACTTCCATGCTTGCCGAACCATGCCATCCACGCATCCATGATTTCTTTCCCCATTTCGGGGTCCATGTTCTGCATCTGTTCTCCGGCGGACGTTGGCACGACATACAGAAGCATAAACTTTTTCATCGCAAACCCTCCCCAACTCCCTTACGATTTGTATATCATATCCACTTTAGAATATTTGTGCTATACTTGTATTCAAATCTTGACAAAAGAGAGGTACATCAGGGGCGTGAAAGCCTAAAATCAGGTTTGATGCGCGAGCGCGTGGGGTGAGCTATAGAGTTCAACCACGCTGCTGCTGAATGTCCTCCTTCGTCATACTACTCGTTAGACCGTCACAGGCCATCATCTTGCGCCGCCCCCGTGTGACAGAGTAAAATGCAAAAGGATTTGTGCGCTTGGCACAAAACCACTCAGACAATTACACCAAATCGGAGTCTCCTATGTCGTTTCATATCGGCACTCGTCCCGGCCCCAACGGGCAGGCGATTATTGAGCGTGATGCGGCCATCATGAGTGGGTCACTCACCCCGCGCTACCCGTTCGCCATTGAGCGCGGCGAAGGTGCGCGTGTGTGGGATGTGGATGGTAACGAGTATGTGGATTTTGCTGCCGGCATCGCCGTCACCGCCACCGGACATTCGCACCCGCAGGTGGTCGAAGCCATCATCGAACAGGCTAAAAAATTCATTCATATCGCAGGCACGGATTATTACTATGATGTGCAGGTGAAGGTGGCTGAAAAGTTGGCGGAAATTGCCCCGTTTGAAGAACCCGCCCGCGTGTTCCTGACCAATAGCGGTACGGAAGCGGTGGAAGGCGCGATCAAAGTGTCGCGCTGGTATACCGACCGCAAGCATATCATCGCCTTCTACGGCGCGTTTCACGGGCGCACGATGGGGGCGCTGTCGCTGACCGCCAGCAAGGTCATCCAGCGTGATGGCTTCTTCCCGCTGATTCCCGGCGTGCATCACGTCCCCTACAACAACCCCTACCGCTGTATGCACAGCCGCCGCGAGGAAGATTGTCGCGCTCATTGCACCTGTGCCGACTACATCACTGATGTGGTGTTCAAGCGCGTCGTGCCTGCCGAAAGCGTGGCGGCCATCATCCTCGAACCGCTGCAAGGCGAAGGCGGCTATGTCGTTCCCGACCCGCGTTTCATCCAGCAAATCCGCGAGATTTGCGACCAGTACGGCATCCTGATGGTGGTGGATGAAGTGCAAAGCGGCATCGGGCGCACCGGCAAATGGTGGGCGATTGAGCATTACGGCGTAGAACCGGATGTGGTGTGTTCGGCGAAGGGACTTGCCAGCGGGATGCCGCTGGGTGCGGTCATCGCCCGTCAGGGTGTGATGAGCTGGCCGCCCGGCGCACATGGTTCGACCTTCGGCGGCAATCCGGTGTCGTGCGCGGCGGCGCTGGCGACGCTTGAGCTGGTCGAAAAGGGCTATATGCAGAACGCCGTCGTGCAGGGCGAATACATCATGGATGCGCTGGAGGAGATGCGCGGGCATCATCCCACGCTGAAACATGCGCGTATTGATGGGCGCGGGCTGATGATCGGCGCGGAACTGGTGCTGGACGAAGCCAAAACTCCCGCGAAGGAACTCCGTAACCGCGTGGAGAAGATCGCTATTCAGAACGGCTTGCTGATTCTGGGGGCGGGCGAGAGTACGCTGCGCTTCTGCCCGGCGCTGATGATTGACCGTGACACCGTGCAAGAGGGGTTGGAACGCTTCGACAAGACGCTCACCGAGGCCGAACGCGAAGCCG
>CAIVEA010000985.1 GCA_903904765.1 uncultured Chloroflexota bacterium | reverse complement strand
GTTCGAGAAGATCACCAACGGGTCATTCCCGCCGCCGCTGCGATCACCCATAGACCAGACTGTAGCCGCCCGCAGCACCACCTTATCTTCGGGGTCAATCTGGCTCTCGTAGAAATACGCGGCATACTTCGGCAACCGGAACATATCCATCACGCCATGATAGCAAATGCGATCGCCCGAACCGAACTCGCGGTGAGTGTTGTAATCAAACGCACACCAGCCAATCGCACCTACCACATTCGGCATGCCCATCTGCTTATCCTGAATGCGGGCATGGCGCAGCGCATGTTCGATCAGCCGTTCTTCCTGATCCCACGTTTTCGTGGGGTACATGTGCCCGTTAAACTCCGTCACCAGATGCGGGATATTCTGCGGCTCTTGCACCGAGTTAGAGAAATCGTTGAAGGTGAACACATCTTCAAGGAACTGGCTGTTCTGGAAGTAGCGCACGCCGCCCGTAGGACGAGTGGAGTCAAGTTGATGCGCCAACGCATTCGTAGCGCGGTAGAACGCTTCGTTGTCCTGCGATTCGTTGATTCGCACACCCCACATAATGATCGAGGGATGATTGCAATCGCGTTCGATCATCACCTGCACATCGCGCAAGCTGATGCCCTGCCAGTCGGTATCCCCGATGTGCTGCCATCCGGGGATTTCCTCAAACACCAGCAACCCGATCTCATCACACCGATCCAAAAAATGGATGGATTGCGGATAGTGTGAAGTCCGCACGATATTGCAGCCCAGTTCGTATTTCACCACCTCGGCATCTTTGCGCTGAAGCCGCGCCGGAGCCGCCGCGCCCACATACGCATACGTCTGATGGCGATTCAGCCCGCGCAACTTCACCCGTTCACCGTTCAGGTAGAACCCGCCATCCTTACGGAACTCTGCCTCGCGGAAGCCGAAGCGCGTCGCCACGCTATCCTGTGCGCCAGCGCTATTTGCCAGTGTGAACTGCACACTGTACAGCGCCGGATTCTTCAACGACCACAACGCTACCGCAGGCAAATCACCGAACAGCACGGTCACCTTCTTGGTTTCGCCCGACTGAATCAACGCCGAGCCTTCCGCCTTCGCCACAACCGCGCCGCTGCCGTCATGCAGCACCGCCGTCATGGTCACTGCATCTGGCGCACCACGCTGGTTCACCACGAACACATCCGCTTCCACACGGGGTGCAATCAGCACCTGCTGCGGACGCACAAAAACCCGTTCGATATGGCACGGCTCAACATAGCGCAGATCCACCTCGCGATAAATCCCGCCGAAAGTCAGGTAGTCCACCACAAAACCATACGGAGGAATATCCGGTCGCTCTGTCGAATCCAGCCGCACCTGTACCACATTCTCCGCGTTCTCCTTCAGCACATCAGTGATGTCGAATGAGAACGGGGTGAAACCGCCCTCGTTCTCGCCCACCTTGCGCCCATTCACGAATACCTCGCAGGCCATCATCGCCCCCGCGAAATCCAGCAGTACACGCCGCCCGTTTCGCGGTTCGGGCAACTGGAAGCGTTTCCGATACGTAGACACAAATTGGTATTCTGAATTGTCGAAATTGTGGTATGGTAGTTCAATGTTGGTATGAGGAAGTACAATCGCTACAAACTGGTCATCCGACGCATTTTGCGAAACATCTTCTGCCCGATATAACCAGCGATCATTGAATGGGATAACGGTTCTCAAGAAGATCAACCTTTACTGATTACAACTGATGCCCAACGAATAGGCGAATTATAGAACTACCTTGCCCAACTCACCATATATAGAGAATCATTTAGTTTTTTGATTAATAATCGTGCGGCTCTAAACTGACCGCAAACCTGTTCTTTACGATTTATTGCATTAGATTGTTTTACAATCCATACTAGAGCCAGTGGTGAATTTGGTTAGCTGGCGTTTGGAGCATCACACACCATGAACCGTAAGATTCTAGTGGTTGAAGACGAACCAACAATTCTGGAAAACATCCTCGAAACGCTGGAGCTAGAAGGATTTGATGTTCGAGGCGCACCTAACGGTGCTGTTGGCGTGACGACGGCCACCGAGTATGTTCCCAATTTGGTCATTTGCGATATCATGATGCCCGAACTCGAC
>CAIVEA010000984.1 GCA_903904765.1 uncultured Chloroflexota bacterium | reverse complement strand
GGCTGTTCGGCGCTGCGCTGGCAGCGGGGATGGGCGTGGCGGCAGGGATGCTGGCGGGGTATTTTGGCGGATGGGCGGATATGCTGATTTCGTCCGCCGTGAACGTGATGCTGTCGCTGCCGTATGTGGTGCTGGTGATCGTGGTCGCGACTCTTTTTGGGCGCAGCTTGACCAATGTGATTCTGATTTTCGGCGTGACTAGTGCGCCACTGTTCGTGCGCTTTGCGCGGGGCGAAGTATTGCGGCTGAAACGCGAGGAGTATGTGCAGGCGGCGTTGGCGCTGGGGGCACATCCAGCACGGGTGCTGATGTGGCACATCCTGCCCAACATGTTCGGCGCAGTGTTGACGCTGGCAACCTTCGAGATGTCCGCCATGATGATCTACGAAAGCGGATTGAGTTTCCTCGGCTTGAGTGTGCCGCCGGAAGTGCCGAGTTGGGGTAATATGCTGGCGTTGGGGCGGCAGTACCTCCCTGTGTTCCCATGGATGACGCTGTATCCGGGGCTGGCGATTGTGCTGGCGGCGCTAGGCGTGAATCTGCTCGGTGATCGGGTACGCGAAATGCTTGACCCGCGCCTGCGGTGATGAGGCGCTCACCCGTCCATCAGGATAGCGTCTACGGCGGAGGCCAGTTCGCGCAGGTTGGTCACACGGTACACGCCGTCCGCGCACAATGCATAGCGGTGCATGTCGCTGTCGCCCGTCCCCCACAGGTGCGGCGGCTCCGGGCAGAACCAGATCACGCGGCGGGCGCGGCGCTGCATATCCTCCGCCACATCCAAGCGCGGGTCGTTGAAGTTGTTGCGCCCATCACCGAGGAAGATCACGGTGGTCTTGCTGCTCACCTTGCCCATGTGGTCATGGTCGAAGGTCGCCAGACTCGTGCCGAGGTCGGTGCTGTAATGACCGGGCGGGTTCTCGCTCAAGACCTGCGCCACTGCTTCCTGCGGCTGTTGCTCGGCAAAGACCATCGTCACATCCACCAGATCGCTGATGAAAATGAAGCTATCGGTGCGGGCGACCACATCTTGCAGTTCATACACCAGCGTGAGCAAAAACTCGGCGCAGTAGCGCATGGAGGTGCTCAAGTCGCAGATCAAGATCAAGCGCGGTTTCACCTGCCGCGTCTGGAATTTCAGTTCCACCGGCACGCCGCCGTAGCGCATGTTGCTCCGCATCATGCGGCGCGGGTCGAGTTCGCCAGCACGGGCGCGGCGCTGGCGCAGGGCGGCCTTGCTGCGTAGCCGGGCGGCGAGGCGGTGGATTTCGTCGCGGATGGCTTCCACTTCGCTCTGCCCCAGACGCTCGAACGGCACATCCAGCAGGTCAGGCTTGGGTTCGGGTTCCTGTGCGGCCATCTGTTCCGCCAGCGATGCGCCGACGTAGTTGGAGATTTGCTCGGCTAACCCCTGTGCGTTCTCCTGCATCTGCTGGCGCAGTTGTTCCAGTGCCTCGTCGCTCATGCCCATCTGCTGAAGTTCCTGCAACAGCTGCTCGATCATCTCTTGAAGTTGCGACAACCGCGATTGGCGGTTCATGCGGCGCTCGAACCAGTTGCGCTGGCTCATCTCGCTGCCCTGCGGCAAACCGGACTGCCGCGCAAGGTCGTCGAGTTGTTCCTGTGAGAAGGGACGGCCTTCCAGCAGTTGCCGCAGCAAATCCTTGAGCGCCTCCAGATTGCCGGCCAGGGCTTGCAGCGCCTCTTGCAGCTTTTGTTGATCGTCACCGGAGAGGTTATCCGGGATGTTGTTCATCGGCGGGGTATTGTTCCCGAAGAACAGCGGGAAGAAATACTCGAAGGTGTGCTGATCGCGGTTTTCTTTCACCAGCGTCGCCAGCAGCGTGGACCGGAAAATCTCGCGTTCTGTCGCGCCCAATGCCTCCACGCCGAACATGGCATCCTGACTTTCGGCGAGGGAGATACGCACCCCTGCCGCCCGCAGTGCCCGGATGAACTGTACCATGCGTTTGTCCATCGTCACCCAACCCCACGACTCGGCTAACCGTGCCTGCATTGTAGCATCGAATCCGCGTGGGCTGCATTTCGCGCACTTGCCGCCACAACGTTATATTATTCATACGAGTTTCAGGTTTCCTTTATGCCATGTCCACTGGCGGACGTGATACACTTATCCGCAGAAGTGCGGTTTGGGTATGTGGTGTAGCCCTCACCCCCAACCCCTCTCCCAACCGCTGAGTACAGCTAGGAGAGGGGGGACAGACAGGGAAAAGGCGAACACGGCGCGAGCCATATCCTTACGAATTCCCGCTTTTGTCTGCTCCCTTCGCCCTGAGAGGGTTTCTGGAAACCCCCTCAAATCAGGGGCGGTTCTCCCGCTTTCCAGAAACGCTCTGAGGGAGAAGGCTGATTGAACGGGGAATTTCTGCTTGCACGCCGTAGGCGTTCCCATGTTCAATCAGGGGATGTGGGTTTAGCCGCCGAATCTGAATGCACTCTGCGGTTTGGGTATGTGGTGATTCGCAAGATCAGTTATACTGTGGGCATGTTGCAAACCCTGCTCACAACGAGGCATCCGATCTTATGCTAACCCGCGAAGAACGTCTAGAAAACACACTCTCCTCGCTGTTCAGCGCCGTTGACGGTATCAAAGCGACGGTGATCGTTAATAACGATGGCCTGCTCGTGGCGGCGTTCCCCCCCGGCGACGAGGAAAATCCGCACGAGAACCCCACCAGCAGCCCGCAGGTGGCCGCCATGTCCGCCACGCTGATCGGTCTGGCGGAGCGCACACTGGGGCGCTTGGCGCAGGGCGATTTGCAGCGGTTGCTGATGGAAGGCGAAGAAGGTGTGATGGTGGTGTATCCGGCGGGTCGTGCTTCGCTGGCGGTGCTGGCGGAGAAAGATGCCCGCATGTCGTACATTCTGTTCGCCACCAAGAAAGCGGCGGGCGAGGTGGAGCAAATCCTCGACAAGTAAACCTGCCGGAATTGCAAACAAGCGCAATAAAAACGCCCGCGATCTTGCGGGCGTTTTGTTGTGTATGGAACGGTGCTTATTTCTTGGCGTTCTGGAAGTACACGCGCAGCACCATCTGCCCGAGGCGAATTTCGTCACCATCGCGGATTTGATAGGGGCGATGGGCGCTCAGGCGTGTGCCGTTCAGGAACGTGCCGTTGCTACTGCCGAGGTCGGAGACGTACAGGCGCTTTTCCTGCATCCGAATGGCCGAATGACGGCGGCTGACACCCATCCGGTAGCCCGCATACGAGGTCAAATCCACATCCGGCATACCGCCGCTGTTCGGGTCGCGCCGTCCGATGATGATTTCTTGCTTGGGATAGACCAGCATGGGCGTGGTTCCACCTTCGATCTCCACGCGCAGTACCATGTCGTCGTTAAAGACCGAGCCGCCAGCCGCCTCAACCGCTTTCACCTGATCGGTGTCTAGCAGTTTGTTGCCATCCTTCTGGTCGTCGGATTGCGCGGCTTTCAGGTCGCGTGTACCGATGACTGCTTTGCCGCCACTCATCAAGTTCGTACCGCAGTTATCACAGATGAGCGTGCCGGGGCGGTTGCGATGGGCGCAGGTGGGGCAAATCACGCCGCCACCACCTGCCGCGCTTGGTTCCGGGAATCGCTGCGTGACCTTGAGCGCCGGGGAGGACGCTTCGGTGGCTTTGGCCGCTGCCGCGCTCAAATCGAAAGTGCGCGGAGCAGCGTTAGCCGGGTCAGCGGGCGGGTTCGCGGGTACATCCGCAGACGGCGGCGCTTGCGTCATGGGCTTGACCGCAGGCGGTACAACAGACGCACCCGGCACTGGCGGCGCAGGGTTTGCCGGCGCAGTCGGTGGGGGTGGCACGGGCGCGGTAGGCTTAACCGCTGGCGCGTCGCTGGCAGGTTTATCCGCCGACACGTCTGCCGCAGGCTTATCCGCCGGGGACGATCCCGGAGGGGCGCTGCTGGCCGCTGGTGCGGTCGGTTCGGGCTTCGCGGGAGGCGTGACAGAACTACCTGCCGGTTGGGCGGGTTTTTCTGTCTGAGGGGCATCCTGCGGAGCAGGCTTCTTCTCCGGTTGTGGTTGATCGGTCATATTCAAAACGTAAATGGTGATAGCTTCACGAATTTGAATTTATTGTACTGGTATGGTTATGTTTTTCGCAAGTTACGGATTGCTTGCCGCCGACACTTCCCATTTTGAACTACAATGTGGCCTATCACGTTTATGGAGAACGAGCCAATGCCGGATGTTTTTGTTTCGTATTCGCGCAAAGATAAGCTGTTCATTCAAAAACTGGTGGCTGCCTTGAGTCAGGTCGGGCGGGATGTTTGGGTGGATTGGGACGATATTCCCCCTTCGGCAGATTGGCGCAAAGAAATCCGCGAGGGCATCAACGCTTCTGATATTTTTGTGTGCTGCGTCAGCCCGGATTTTGCCCGTTCCGACGAATGTGCGATCGAAGTGCTGCATGCCGCCAATCAGCATAAGCGTTTTGTACCGATTCTCTATCATGAAGTGAGCGAACCCGCTGACCGCGAAAAATTGCATACATCCATTCGCGCCCATAACTGGGTCTATATGCGCGAAACGGATGATTTCGACACGGCCTTCCAAAAGGTGATCGAGGCGATGGATACCGATCTCGATCATGTCAAACTGCACACGCGCCTGCTGTTGCGGGCGACAGAATGGGAACAGCAAAGCCGCGACGATAGTCTGCTGCTGCGTGGCAAAGAATTGGCGGAGGCGGAAAACTGGCTGGCGAAAGCGGCTGCCAAACATCCCGAAGCCACGCCCCTGCATGCCGATTATATTGTGAGCAGCCGTCAATCGGCGCTGGCACGCGCCCGCCTGATGTTACTGGGTGTATCGGTGGCGCTGGCAGTGGCGGTCGGGTTGGCGATTCTATCGTTGATTTTGTACGGGCAAGCTGAAAACAACCGGGCGCTGGCGGCCAGCAGCGCCGCTACCAGTGATGCCAATGCCATCATCGCGCAGAACAATGCGGCAACAGCCGTATTTGAGCGACAGCGCGGTAGTTCGCTGGTGGCGGCTTCACAGTCGCAACTGATTCTGTCGAACGCGCCGGATATCAGCCTGCGGTTGGCACTGTATGCGCTGCAAAACACACCTTATACCACGCAGGCTGAACGGGCGCTGGCGGATGCCGTCCAGACCAACCGCACCCGGTTGCTACGCCAATCCGATCACGCCGTCTATAGTGTGGCGTGGTCGCCGGATGGAGAACGCATTGCCAGCGGTGGGGATGATGAACAGGTGACGGTGTGGGATGCGCGAACGGGCGCGGTGCTGTACGTTATCCCGGATGAGGGATCCATCGTTTACAAAGTGGCGTGGTCACCGGATGGGACGCGCCTTGCGTTCGGGAATGAACAGGGAAGCGTCGGGATTGTGGATAGCGCCGATGGGCATGTGCTGCAAACGCTCTCCAGTGAGTTAGGGGCAGAACTGTTGACGGTCGCATGGTCGCCGGATGGGGCGCGTTTGCTGGCGGTAGATCAAGATGGGGTGGTGATGTTGTGGGATGTGGCGATGGGGCAGCCTTTGCAAACCCTGAACGACGAGGATGGCGATGTGCTGGTGGATGCCGACTGGTCGGCGGATGGAACGTGGGTGGTGGCGTTGGGAGTGGACGGCAACCTGCTTCAATGGGATGCGGACAGCGGCGAACTCCTCGACGATCAAGAGGTGAGCAACGAAACCATTCAGGATATAGCATGGTCACCGGATGGCAGCTTGATCGGATTTTCGACAGCAGAGGGCACGTTCAGCCTGCGCGATGCAACCAGCGGCGATGAGGTCAGTCGCTACGATTTGTCTGCGGATGGTTTGATCGTTTCGGAATGGTCGCCGGATGGCACGCAGATCGCCAGCAGCGGCGTGGACGGCCAGATTCGAATCTGGAATCCCGAAACGGGCGCTGTTGAGTTTACCCTCAGGGGGCATCCTATCATCATCAACAGCCTGTCATGGTCACCGGATGGATTGCATCTCGTCTCCAGCAGCGATGATGGCAGCGTCCGTGTCTGGGATCTACGCGAGTCGCTGGCGCAAATGGATGTACCTGAAAGGGGTTCGTCACGCACGATAGCGTTATGGTCGCCGGACGG
>CAIVEA010000983.1 GCA_903904765.1 uncultured Chloroflexota bacterium | reverse complement strand
CGGGGGAACGTATAACACGTTCCCCCGTTCGTTTGAAATGACTAAATTTAGAGTGCGCCGCAGATAGCCTCAGCGGATCGGCACGAGGGTGATGTCCCCGCGCACGCCCACGAACGGCGCGTAAATCCAGCCCACTTTGTCGCCGTAGCGTACCTGATACCAGTAATCCTTGCCGTACTGGATGGTGCGGTTCAGCAGGGGCAGTTCCGCGCCCCAAGGGATTTGCGCCAGCAGTTCGGTGCGGTCACTGGGGCGGCGGCGCAGGTTCATGATCGAGCGCGGCACAGCGATCACGCCCGTATCCGGTGCGCCATCCAGTTGCTCGAAAATTGTACTCTGGGACGGGATGAGTGCGGCATCGCCTGCGCCCGTCAGGTAGCGCCCGGAAGCCCAGCCCACTTTGCCATCCATATTGATCTGATACCAGTCATACTGGCCTTCGTCACGGTTACGGGCGGTGGGCGAATAGGATGTGCCGGGGCGCACCACGCCGATCAGCGATGCGCCCAGATATGGGCCACTACGCAGCGATAGCCCTTTTGCGCCCGTCACCGCCACTGTCAGCGGCGGAACAGCGGTGGCGAGGGGGGTGGTGGTCACACCGACGGTTGTGCCGGCTGCCGGGGTCGTCGCACCCACGAGAAACCACTGGAACTGCACCGAGGACTGATCCAGCCCCTCAAAATATTCAACGGTGATGTTCACGGGCGAACTGGTGATGGACTGAGTGAAGGTGTCGGTGGTCAGCACGCGCCCGATGTACTTGTCCAGCACCAGCGCCCCGTTGATGTACACGCGGATGCCATCGTCCGAGGTTGCGACGAAGTTGTATGTGCCGGGGGCGATGGTCTGCGTGGAGGTGAACCGCGCCGAGAAGAAGTTCGAGCAGTCGGCGGATGTACCTGTATCGGTGATCGGGGGATTGGTGGGGGTACAGCCGGTGAGCGTGAAAGCGGCGGGCAATCCGGTGGGTGCGGTTGCCCCCCAGTTGAAATTGATCGCCGGGATTCCGCCGATGGTCTGGCTCGTGCCGGTCAGGTTGGTGGTGTTAAAAAACGTGGCCGTCCAGTTCGTCCCAAAATCGGCCTGCACAGTCAGCGAGGGCAGCAGCCCCAGCACCGTGAGCAGGACGAGCATGCAGGTCATGAGAACGATGCGAGTGCGCTTCATCGCGGGTACTCCCGAATCCCAAAGTGATTTGTGTGTATTATATGCGGGTGCAGCAAAACGCGGTACAGGAAATGTGGGGGATAAGCCTAACGAACGGCTTTAGCCCGCTGTAAGGCATGGAGTTCTAGCATTCTGATAGTACTTGCTATTGCTGCACAATGAGGCTCGCATGAATACTCGTTATCAGGCCACCCCGACCGTACACATCATCGTTCTCAACGATAACAGCCGTGAGGATACGCTGGCCTGCTTACGCTCGCTGGAACACCTCACCTATCCCGATTACCGGGTGCTGCTGGTGGACAATGTGTCCACAGACGGGACTGAACAGGCGGTTCGCGCCCGCTTCCCGGATGTGACCGTGATGCAAACCGGGCGCAATCTGGGTTTCACGGGGGGGAATAATGCCGCGATTCAACTGTCGTTGAAGTTGGGTGCAGAT
>CAIVEA010000982.1 GCA_903904765.1 uncultured Chloroflexota bacterium | reverse complement strand
GGAACAGGTAGCCGATCTTCGCCATATCCCGTGTGGTCACCTGCAAACCGGCAAACCCGAGTGTGATGCCCTCCGGGCTACTCGCCCAAGCATAATCCGTGATACCTAACGGCTCAAACAGATTTTCCGTTGCAAAATCCACTGCGGACATGCCTGTGAGCTTGGTGATGATGCCTGATAGAATGTACGTCCCCGCGTTGCAGTAATGGAACTCGCTGCCCGGAGATGACCCCATCGGTAGATCAAGCGCGTATTGCAAGCCATCTTCGCGGCTGAGAATAACGACCGGCGTGTTCGTGACACCGAAGATGTCGTCGCAGGCAAGTCCGGAACTCATGGTCAGCAGGTGACGAACCGTCATGGCTTGTTTGTTCTCATCCACATTTTGCACCGTTCTATCCGGGAACAGGCTCAGTACGGGCGTTTCTACAGTCTTCAGATAGCCGTCATGTAGCAGAATACCGATTAAGGCACCGATCACGCTTTTGCTTACGGAGTATGTTTCCTGCTGGGTAGATTGCCCCATGAGTGGAGTATAGGCTTCTGCAACCACATAACCGTGACGAATCACCAGCAGGCTGTCGAGATTGAAATGATCCTGCGAAAACTGAGCGTAGAAGTTTGCAAGCTCAGCCGAGTCCATGCCTTGCGCTTCTGGCGTAGAGATACGCCATTCGATTGTGGGGAAATAGGCTTCCTCTTGTGCGGATAGCGGGCTATATGCCAAGCCCAGAACGACCACGAAACAGACAAACAACATTCGTTTTGCGAACATGGTCTGAACCTCCTTATGGTAGTCGTGACCTGTTTCGTTCGCGTTTGCAGAAATGCAAACCTGTTTTCAGCATGCGGCAAAAGTCCATTCATGGGGGAGATTGGGAAAAGTATAGAACGCTCAAATGAGGCTTATAATGTACTTAGAAATAAAACCCTATTTGCGAGGATCCACCGATGAGCACTTCACCGACGATCAAAGGTTATGAATTGCACGAACGGATCGGCAGTGGCGGTTTTGGCGTTGTTCATCGCGCCACCCAGAGTACCATTGGGCGCGAAGTCGCCATCAAAATTATCCTCCCCCATTTTGCCAACCAACCGGATTTTATTCGTCGCTTTGAAACGGAAGCGCAGATTATTGCACGACTCGAACATCTTCACATTGTGCCGTTGTATGACTACTGGCGCGATTTGGATGGCGCATATCTGGTGATGCGCTGGTTGCGTGGGGGCAATCTGCGCGATGCACTGGTAAACACCCCTTTTCAACTGGAAGCTGCCGCATTGTTGATTGATCAGGTGGCATCGGCGCTGGCGGTTGCACATCGGAACGGTGTCGTTCACCGCGATTTGAAGCCCGCCAATATCCTGCTGGATGAAGACGGTAACGCCTATCTATCGGACTTCGGAATCGCTAAAGATGTGGCAGCAACGGACGGTGCGCTCACGGGGTCGGGCGTGGTGTTGGGTTCACCTGATTATCTGTCGCCCGAACAGGCGCGCAGCGATCCTGTTACGCCGCAAACCGATATTTATAGTCTTGGTGTCATGTTGTACGAATTGTTGACGGGGCAGCATCCTTTTCCGAACTGCTCATCAGTTGAGCGCATGTACAAACATCTCAACGAACCGCTGCCGCTCATCACCAGTTTGCCGGCAGATGTTGCGGACGGGATCAATGGCATTGTGCAGAAGGCGACAGCCAAGAACCCTGCACAGCGTTACGCCGATGTGCTGGCGCTGGCTGCTGATTTCCGGCGTGAAGCCGCGCTCATCCGGCAGTCTGGCGATAGCATCGTGGAGCAGTTGACCCTCCGCGAGCAAGAAATCCTCCAGATGATCGTGGATGGGTGCAGCAACAAAGACATTGCACAGCGCCTATTCGTTACTATGGCAACCGTCAAATGGCACATTCATAGCGTCTATCAAAAGCTTCATGTGCGTAGTCGTGTGCAGGCTATCGTCAAAGCTCGTCAGATCAACCTGATTGTGTCCGATAATGCCGCCGGGTCCTCGGTCACTGCCGACTCGACTCTGGTGGCATTTGCTGAACCCGAAAATCCATACAAAGGCCTGCGTGCCTTCCAAATCGCTGATGCCAACGACTTTTTTGGGCGTGAACGTCTGATCCAGCACATTATGCAGCGGCTGGGCGAACATGATAAGTTGGCACGTTTTCTCGCCGTCATCGGACCGAGTGGCAGCGGTAAATCGAGTGTCGTCAAAGCGGGGGTGATGCCTGCGTTGTGGCGTGGCGATTTGCGCGGCTCTGACCGCTGGTTTGTGATCGAGATGAAACCCGGTGTTCATCCGCTGGATGAATTGGAGATTGCGCTGACGCGGGTCGCGGCGAACCAAACGTCCAATTTGCGCGAACATCTGGAGCGCGATGGGCGCGGGTTGGTGCGTATTGCCAGCTTGATTCTGCCAGATGATGACAGCGAGTTAGTCATCGTCATAGATCAGTTTGAGGAAGTTTTCACGCTGGTGGAAGATGAAGCGAAGCGTACCCACTTCATTGATCTCATCTGTCAGAGCGTGACTGATCCGCGCAGTCGGGTACGCATCATCATCACGCTGCGTGCCGATTTCTATGATCGCCCCTTGCAGTACCCGGATTTTGGCGAATTGGTACGTAGCCGTATGGAAACGGTTATGCCATTGTCGTCGGATGAACTGGAATCCGCTATCGCCAAGCCAGCAGCGCGGGTTGGCATCACGTTCGAACCGGGACTGGTTGCCACTATCGCGGGCGATGTCCATTATCAGCCGGGCGCACTTCCGCTGCTTCAGTACGCACTGACCGAGTTGTTCGAGCAGCGTGCAAATCGCGTGCTAACGCATGAGGCTTATCTGGCGCTGGGTGGTGCAGCGGGCGCGCTGGCAAAACGGGCGGAAGGACTGTATCACGAACAGGATGCTGCTGGACAGGATGCGATTCGGCAGATGTTTTTGCGCCTCATCGCACTGGGTGAAGGGGCGGAGGATACACGACGGCGCGTGCCGCGTTCGGAATTACTGTCGCTGTCTGACGACGATCTGATGGATGAGATGCTGGATACCTACGCCGCTTACCGTTTGCTAACACTCGACCATGATCCTGCAAGCCGTCGCCCGACGGTTGAGATCGCTCACGAGGCGATTTTGCGGGAATGGGAACGGTTGCGGACGTGGTTGAACGAAAGTCGCCATGATATTCGTCAGCAGCGTATGCTGTCTGCATCTGCGGTGGAATGGAGTCAGGCAGGGCGCGATCCGAGTTACTTGCTGCATGGTTCTCGTCTCGAACAGATGGCAGGATGGGCCGCAGAGAGCAAACTGGCACTCACGCAGGCGGAACGGAGTTTCCTTGAGACGAGCATTGCAGAACGCACACGCCAAGAGAATGCCGAACAGGAACGGCAACGGCGCGAACTGACCACGCAGCGGCAACTGGCTGAACAGCAGTTGCGATCTGCGAACCGTCTGCGCTATCTGGTGGTCGGGCTGACGGTGTTCACAGGCGTGGCAGTGTTGCTGGCGCTGTTCGCTTATAGCCGCGAACAGCAGGCGCAGGAGGCACGGAGCGCGGCACAGCGAACTGCGGATGTGAATCATAGTCTGGTGCTGGCCTCTAGTGCGATTGATGCCTATGGACATGACGATTCCATTCTAGCGTTGCAACTGGCGTTGGAATCGCTGAATTTGGAAGATCCGCCGCCGGAAGCCGAAATTGCTTTGCGTGAGATTGCTCAGGGTGGGGGACTTCGGTCAGTTCTGTACGGACATCAGAATCGCGTTAGTGCCGTCACTATCAGCCCTGATGGACGCTTCATCCTGTCCGGGAGCTGTACTGATGCTGAAGAAACATGTACCACCAGTGAACTTATCCTGTGGGATGCTCAGCATCAGGTGGAAATCAGGCGCATGCAAGGGATTGCTGGGCGTGTGATGAGCATCGTGTTCGGTGCGGATAGTCAGACAGCATTGTCGGCTTCATCAGACGGAACCGTTACGATGTGGTCGCTGATGGATGGAAAGGTGTTGCGTCGGTTCGAGGGGCATACTGCCGGGATTAACGGTCTAGCAATCAGCCCAGATGGAAAGACTTTCGTTTCCGCGTCTGACGATATGACGCTTATCCAGTGGAATATCGAAATGGGCAGCGTGATCCAACGCTATGAGGGTCATACGGACGCAGTAGACTGCGTGGTGTTCAGCGCGGATGGACAAACACTCCTGTCAGGTTCGGCAGACGGAACGATGATTCAGTGGGATGTGGCAAGCGGCAACCCGTTGTTGACGTTTGAGGATATTGGTTCGCGTGTTAACGGTGTGGCATTCGTTTCGGGGAATCGTGTTATCTCTATCACCCGCGATGGTGGGTTGTACCTGTGGGATGGTGTGACTGGAACTTTGTTGCGCGAACACAACACCATTGCCAATCCGAGCGAGTTGGCGTTGTCACCGGATGGACGTACTGTGTTTTTTAGTGAACTAGGTCATCTACGTGCTTGGGACATTAATCAGTGGCAGCCCGCTTATGGCCTTTCCTTTTACAAGTCGGAAAAACAGTCTATTTCATCTCTGGCAGTCAGTACACAAGGTAAATTGGGAGTATATGGCACCGAACAGGCCTATCTTGTGGTGTGGGATATGCCGTCGTCGGGTGAAATTCGCCGCTTCGGGAATCGTGATGAACGTTTCACCTTTGCGGTGGTCAGCCCGGATAACCGTTACCTGATGCTAGGCACAGGTGGCGGCGAGGTCATCATGCAAGACCGGGCAACGGGTGAGGAAATCCGGCGCTTCAGCGGTGCTGAGGGGTTTGTATGGCGGTTGGTCTTCAGCCCGGATGCTCAGCAATTGATGGTCGCTTCTGCGGACTGGTATGGTGCTTCTGCAAAAGGTAGCTTCATCCTGTGGGATGTGGCGACCGGTGCTCGAATCCGGTCATTCACGGGATTTGACTACCTTCCGACATGGGTGGCATTCAGCCCGGACGGACAGTTTGTGATCGGCAGTACAATGCAGTGGGGGGATGCGTGGTCTGAAACGGTTCATGGCGATACGATTGTCTGGAACAGGGAGACCGGCGAAGAAGTGCTGCGATTGAATACCGATCAGTGGGTGAATGTCAGCTTATTCACCGAAGATCAGCAGTACATCATCACCGGTTCGGGCAGACAGGGTATCAGCGGCATTGTGGTGTGGGATGCGAAGACCGGAGAACCAGTACGCCACATTCTGTCAAAGGTTCCGGTTCTGGGTCTGAAGCTTGTCCCTGACACCACGACTGCGCTTGCGGGTATGGGTAGTGGCGAAATAATCCTGTTCGACTATGAAACAGGTGCGGAAATTCGGCGTTTCTGTTGTCATGGCAACTGGGTGCGCTATCTCGATTTGAGTAGCGATCAGCGTTACGTCATTTCCGCCGATCAATCTGCTGTGGTAATCCTGTGGGATTATGCAACGGGCGAAGAAATCCGGCGCTTTTACGGGCATGAGAGTTTTGCGTGGGAAGCCCGATTCAGCCCGGATGGGAAAACGACATATTCTGCGGGATGGGAGGGCAGCGTTATTGAATGGCAAATTGCCGAGCAGTCATTGGATGAGCTAATCGCATGGTTGCGTGCGAATCGCTATATTCCAGACTTCACTTGCGCCGAACGTATTCAATATCGGATCGAGCCGCTGTGCAGCGTATAGCCTGCCCGTTTGGTCGAACGGGGGATGCGCCGCCGCAGTCTGAAGCGGTGTGGCGGGGCTACTATGCGTGTGCCGAGCGTATCTTGACTTTGTACGCTGGGCAGAAGGGGCGTGAGAAAATCTGTCGTCAGCTTCAGGATGAAGGCTGTGCATTCCGGGATCGGTGTGGGCAACCCGTTCCACTTGAGGTGGATGATGTGCGACGGGTGACCCCGAACTGGCAGGAATACGGCGGGTACATCAGTCACGGAAAGGCACGTGATCGGATCGTATGCAAGATTGCTGAGGCACAGGCGTTGTTTCCGGGGATAGAAGGTGTGGTGGTGAAGGAAGGCATTGAGCGTTTCACGGCGCGATTGCTACATCCATCGGTGGGTCAAGCTCGTATCCGTGAGGGCGCACAGCGAGCTGTGCGGAATGCGGCTCAATTACAGCCGTTTAAGGTGCAATCTCCATCTTCGATGGGGTTTGAGTTCACATCTACGGCGATGGCTGAAGTGTGCAGTTGGCTACCCACTGTCAAACGGGTAAATGGGCGCACAGTGGAGTTCAGCTTCCATGATTGGCGTGAAGGGATGGGGTTGTTGAGCGCACTGATGTACATCGCTTTGCATGTGGCCGATTCGGTTTATTGAATCATTCTTGTGTGCTGATCGAGGGGCGCTGTCCTGCGCGTGATTATGGCTGATCTGACTGCACCTAATCCTTTGCTCAAGGTCAATAATCTCACCACCGAAATTCGCGTTCGGGGTGGAACGATTGCGGCGAATCGAAATGTGTCCATCTGGGTTGAAGCGGGGAAAACGCTGGGGATTGTCGGTGAATCGGGTAGTGGGAAATCGGTGTTATGCCGGTCAATCATGCGGATACTGCCTGAACCACCTGCCCGTACCGTAAACGGCGAAGTCTCGTTTTTGGGGCGCGATCTTTTGCGATTATCCGAACACGAGATGCAGAGGATACGGGGTGTGGACATCGGGATGATCTTCCAAGACCCGATGACCAGTCTGAATCCAGTGTGGTCAATTGGCGATCAGATCACGGAGAGTTTGCGGGTTCACAAGGGAATCAAAGGCAAGCAAGCGCGTGAGATGGGTATCCACTTGCTCCAGCAGGTGGGGATTTCCAGCCCCCAGACGCGGATTGATGAACACCCGCACCGGATGTCTGGTGGTATGCGGCAGCGGGTGGTGATTGCGATGGCGATGGCCTGTCAGCCCAAGCTGCTGCTGGCCGATGAACCCACGACAGCGCTGGATGTGACTATTCAAGATCAGATACTGGCGCTGATGATCCAGTTACAAGAGACGACAGGAATGGCTATCGTGCTGGTTTCGCACGATATGGGGGTGGTTGCCGAGACGACGGATCGTGTTGCGGTGATGTACGCCGGACAGGTTATCGAAACGGCATCCACAACGCGCATTTTCAGCAATCCCCGGCATCCGTACACAGTGGGACTGTTGAACTCCATTCCGAGAATGGAGAATAAGGTGGATCGCTTAACCCCGATGCGCGGTCAACCGCCGAATCTTCTGAAACTGCCGCGAGGATGTTCATTTAGTGATCGGTGTCCTGTTGCCTCGCCGGATTGTAGTGAAACCCCGG
>CAIVEA010000981.1 GCA_903904765.1 uncultured Chloroflexota bacterium | reverse complement strand
TGCAACATTCGCACCTGCCGCCGCGCAAGATGGACAGCAAACACTCACCGGATGGGTAAGCATTCTGCACGGTGACCCGCAACCCGGGCAGGGTGGGCAACCGCTCTACAAAGTGCGCTTGCAGGATAGCAGCGGTGCCGTCATCTTTGAACTCCACATGGAGGATAATCTGGCGCGGCGCTACAACCGCCAGCAGGTGCAAATCACCGGCACAACTGGCCTGAGCGCCAGCGCAGTCGGCAGCGTCCCCGTGCTGGATGTGCAATCCATTCGCGCCATTAACGATGGTGTGAGCGCACAATCGCTGACTGGAGCGCAGCCTTGGGCGAATATCCTGTGCAAGTTCGCAGATTCGAGTTCTGTACCCCATGCAGCATCATGGTATAGCGGCTTATTCGGCAGCACCTATCCGGGACTAGACCATTACTTCCGCACCATTTCCTACAACAACATCAACCTGACGGGTACAACTTTTTCGCCTCAGTGGTACACCCTGCCGCGCAATCGCAGCCAATATACGTCCGGTGGCGACCCCTTGCTCAATTTGATGGCGCAGGATTGTGTGGATATTGCTGTTGGCTCCGGCTTGAGCTTGAGTGGTGTGGTCGGGATCAATTTCATGCTGACCGAAGCCATTGGCTGCTGTGCTTGGGGCGGCAGCACATGGGTTACAGTCAACGGCAGTTTCCAGTCTTTCCGTGCCACATGGATGCCACCATGGTCACAAACCTATGATGTGCTGGCACACGAGATGGGACACGGGTTCGACTTCCCGCATTCCACCGGCCCGGCCAACAACCCGCCCAGCGGTCTGGCTGTCTATGTCTCACCTTATGATGTGATGAGCCGCAGCGAAGGCATGTACAACTATTATGATTTTGCGTATGGCTCCTACATTCCGCCCGGAACGATTGCTTATCACCTCGACATCAACGGTTGGATTCCGGTCAATCGCAAGCAAACGGTCAATCCGGGCGGTGGTGCCACTGTCACCCTTCAACGGTTGCTGCCACAATCCGCGTCGAACCTGCTGCTGGTGAAAATCCCCATCTCCGGGACAAACCGCTTCTACACGGTTGAAGTGCGCGACAACGCGCCCGGAACTTACGATCAGGCCATCTACCCGGACAGCACCATACCCGCAAATCGCTCGGCAGCGGTGATTATTCATCTGGTTGACCCCAACCGCAGCTATCAAGATGGGCAGGCGCTGCTGGTGGACAGCGATCTGAATGGTGAGTTACGCGACGAAGGCACGCGCTGGTTGGTGGGCGAAACCTTCAAGGACGAGTCCAAGTGCATCACAATCAAGATAGAAAACCAAAGCATCGCCGGGGATGCGTTCACCATCAACATCACCAACCAGTCCAATGCGCCAGCCAACTGCGACATCCCCCGCTTGAATGCGCCCACGCAGCTCTTCAATCTGACGTGGAATCGGATTGCGAACGCGGCGAAATACCATCTGCAAGTGGCCGACAATCCGCTGTTCACCTCACCGGTCATCAATGCTGAAACAACCGGGCAGGAATACACGATCTCTGGACTGAGCAGCGGCATCTACTACTGGCGGGTGCAGGCCATCAGCAGCACAGGCAGCGCCGGAGCATGGGCATCCGATAGTTTCATCATCCTCCAGTAAACGGGGTGGATTGAGGCGAAGTAAACATCATGCGTGGACGGAGTATCGGAAAATATGGGATCGGGCTAATCGCGTTGGTGGCGGTCAGCGTG
>CAIVEA010000980.1 GCA_903904765.1 uncultured Chloroflexota bacterium | reverse complement strand
GCCGAAGTTCCTGTATGATGCGTCTGTACGCAGCGATGCTTACCGCCTGAATCCTGATGAGGATTTGCTGTTCTTCTACAAACCGGAGGACGAGGATACGGCGGCGCTGCTGCGCGAATGGTTCCCTGCGGGTTACGCTCAACGCATGACCAGCTACAAACCGGGTGACGATTTCATGGTGTACCGTGTGCCGCCACTGGGGGCGCAGGGCTTTGCCGATTTCACGATTCAGACGGGCGTGGCAGCGGGTTGAGGAAATCCTCCCGCGTCCGTGTACAAGCGAAGGCTTCTTAAAACCGTGTAGGTGTTTATGGTGGACGCAGCTTTTTCGTCCGATGTTCGCAAACCAGCCCGCAGCATAGGACTCTCGCGCAGCGATGTGCTGGTGGGCGTGCTGCTGGCGTTGATTCTGCTGGCGGGCGGCTATTTTCGCTTTGTGGGTCAGAACTGGGATGATTTCGTCCACTGGCATCCTGACGAGCGTTTCCTGACGGGCGTGGTATCGTCCATTGGCGGGGCGCTGTCGTTCACCGATGCCGATATTGACCAGCAGGCGCAGGACTGTCTGACGCGCTACCCGGACACGGGCGGACGCGGTGGCTACTTCGACGCGGCTTGCTCCCCCTATAACCCCAACAACCTCGGTCATGGTCTGATGGTGTACGGAACGCTGCCTGTGTTCATGGTGCGCGCCGCCGCCGATTGGACGGTGCAGGCCACCGGAGACACCTCATGGGTGGGCTATAACGGCGCACAACTGGTCGGGCGCACGCTCTCCGCGCTGGCGGAGATGGGCGTGATCCTGACGGTGTTCTTCATCGGCCTGCAATTGCACGGCAAATGGGTGGGGCTGCTGGCTTCGGCGCTGTACGCCTGCGCGGTGTTCTCCATCCAGCAGTCGCACTTCTGGACGGTGGACGCGATCAGCAACCTGTTCGTGACGCTGACCATCTACTGCGCGGTGGTGGTGCAGACCACAGGCCGCCGACGAGCCTATATCGCTTTTGGCATTTTCTTCGGCGCGGCGCTGGCCTGCCGGATTAACACCGCCCCGCTGGTCGGCCTGCTGCTGCTGGCGGCCATCGTGCGGGCGCTGCCTGCGCTGGACGGGCAGGTGGCGTGGGGTGAACGCGGGCGCATCATCATCCGCATTTTCGTCGGGCTGGTGGTGGCAGGTGTGGCGACCATCCTCGTGTTCCGCGTGGCGAACCCGTATGCCTTCAGCGGTCCCGGCTTCTTCGGCATCGTGCCGAACCCGCGCTGGCTGGAGGACATGGGGCAGGCGCAATATCTCGTCAGCGGCAACGCCGAATCGCCCCCCAACTGGCAGTGGGTGGGGCGCACCCCGTATCTGTTCCCCTTCGCCAATATGGTGCTGTGGGGCATGGGCATCGGCATGGGGCTGACCGGTTGGCTGGCGTGGGGTGTGAGTGGCTGGCGGCTGATCCGGGGGCGGGCAGGGGCGCTGCAAAACCTGCTGCCGTTCGTGTGGGTGCTGGTGTACTTCGCATGGTTGGGCAACCTGTGGGTGATGACCATGCGCTACTACCTGCCCATGTACCCGATGCTGGCACTGCTGGCGGCGTGGGCGCTGGTTGAACTGGTCAAGCGCGCGCGGCAGAAGACGGCATGGCGGCGGGCGGTGGCGTGGGGGCTGCTGGTGGGTGTGACGGGCTTCACGCTGCTGTGGGCGCTCATGTTCACCAATATCTACCGCAGCATGTTCGCGCCGGCGCAGTCCAGCAACTGGGTGTGGGAGAACCTGTCCGCCGATTTCTCGATGCAGGTGGACGGGACAGATGCGCCGCTGATGAATATCGCGGTGTACAACCAGCCGGCTTTTGACGACAACACGCCGCTGAACCAGCAGGCTTCGATCTATATGGAAGGCGTGCCGTTCAGCGCGGATTTCCGCGTTCCAGCCGATGGCACGATCAGCAAGGTACATTCACCGCATCTGGGCGACCCGAACGATGATGACGGCATGGAGAGCATCCGTGTACAGATCACCGTCCCCGGCTCGAATCAGATTGTGGCCGAAGGGACACTGACCGCCGACCTGAAGCGCGGTCAGCACATTCTGGGCAGCGCCTACGATATTCCGCTGGATAACCCGCTGGCAGTCAAAGCAGGCGAAACCTACACCTTCAATTTTCAGGTGCTTTCTGGCGGGCCGATCATCAGTGCCGGTGTGGTGTTCTCGTGGGAAGGCGACTGGGATGAAGTGTCGCTGCCCAAAGTGTGCGCCCTGCCGGACGGGGTGACGCTGAAGGACAATCCCGGCCCGGGACTGGTCAGCCTCGCGGATTGCAAAGGGCGTGATCTGTGGTCGTCCGCCATCAACGGCTACAAACTCCAGATTTATTACGACGAAGAACCCTATAAGCGCGACATCATGCAGACGGCGCTGGATAACAGCGACTATCTGGTGATCTCCACCAACCGCCGCTATGACACGCAAAACCGCATCCCGTACCGTTGGCCGATGACCATGCGTTTCTACGATGCCCTGTTCGATGGCACGTTGGGCTATGAACGGGTGCAGGAATTTCAAGAGACGTTTGAGTTCGGCCCGTTCCGCGTGTCCGACCAGTATTTGCCGTACTACAACGCGCCGGGATGGTTGAACGAGTTCGAGGCCGAAGAAGCCTTCCACGTCTATGACCATCCGGCGGTGATGATCTTCCGCAAGACGGATGCCTATTCATCACAGCGGACGGCGGAACTGCTCAACAGCGTGCCGCTGCAAAAGATTGATAATGCGCCGCAGTTGTACAACTGCCCGTATCTGGCGCAGACCACGCCGGGCGCTTTCTACTGCGACCCGACTCTGGTAGGTGTTGTGCCGCTGTACTCGCTTTCCGCCCGCAGCATACCCACTCTGCTGCAATTCCCGCCTGATCTGTTCAAGATTCAGACCGAGGGCGGCACATGGTCGGAACGCTTCCACAGCGCCAGCCCGATCAACACCGAACCGCTGGTGAGCATCGGCGTGTGGTGGCTGACGATCATGGTGTTCGGGTGGGCGGCGTGGCCGCTGCTGTTCACCCTCTTCCCTCGCTTGGCTGATCGCGGCTACAGCCTTGCCAAGATCACGGGGCTGGTGCTGGTGAGCTGGATGGCATGGTTCGCGGCCAGCGCTCGCTTGCCGTTGTGGTCGCAAAATGGCATTCTGCTCGGCTTGATCGTGCTGGCGCTGTTCGGAGTGTTCCTGCTGCGGCGCGAACGGGGCGGATTCCGCGCCCATATCCGCACCCACTGGCGGCAGATGCTCACGATTGAACTGATTACGGTGCTGGCTTTCCTCGGCTTCCTGATCGTGCGCCTGAGCAACCCCGATTTGTGGCATCCTAGCTTCGGCGGCGAAAAGCCGATGGACTTCGCCTATTTCAACGGGGTGTTGCGGAGTACCGTGTTCCCGCCAGTTGACCCTTGGCATTCGGGCGGGTACATCAACTACTACTACTACGGCTATGTGATCGTGGGCGGGCCGGTGCTGCTGATTGGCATGATGCCCTCGATTGCCTACAACCTGATTATCCCCACGCTGTACGCGCTGACGGGCATAGGTGCGTTTGCGGTGGCATTTAACCTCGTCAGCCGCCGCCTGCCTGCGTCCGCTGCCCCTGCGGTAGACCCTGCTGCCGATGCGCCGTCGGCTGGCGATGAAAACGGCACATGGACACCGCCCACGCCACAACCGTTACCGCGCCTCGGCAATCCTTGGGTGGCGGGTGTCGCGGCGCTGCTGCTGGCGGTGGTGCTGGGCAATCTGGATACGCCGCGTGTGTTCGTCTCCGAAGGGCTGCTGCGGACGGGCTACTATCAACAGCCTGCCGTGCTTCAGAACCAATATGTGCAGGACTACACGGTCAAGAACGGTGCGCCGCCGGCTGGCGAAGAATTCAATAACATCATCGCGCAGTCCATTAGCGACAGCCAATCACCGTTCCAGAGCGCGTGGCGCGGGTTGCAACGCCTGTTGAGTGGTGTTCCGCTGGATTTAGCGCCGAACCGCTGGTACTGGGCACCCACGCGCATCATCAGCGAGTCGGCGGACGGCGGCGGTAACGCGATCGCCGAATTCCCGTTCTTCACCTTCCTGTACGGTGATTTACATGCCCACATGATCGCTATGCCGCTGTTGTTCTTCGTGATGGCCTTCGTGATGCACGAGGTTCTGGCGGCGGGTGATGACCCCCGGCGGCGGTTGCCGCTGGTGCTGGCGCTGGCGGTGGGCGGGCTTGTGGTCGGCCTGCTGCGCCCCACCAACACATGGGACTGGATTACGTTCATGCTGTTGAGCGTGCTCGGTCTCGCCTATGCGTGGTGGTTGAGCATTTCGCGCATCAGCCGTGCAGCGCTGGTGACACTGGCCGGGCGTGTGGGCGGGTTCATGGGCTTCAGCGTCCTGTTCACCATCCCCTTCATCACATGGTACGCCTCCACCTACAACCGCGCCTTGCAGTGGACTGGCCCTTATACGCAGTTGTGGATGTACTTCACCATTCACGGGTTGTTCCTGTTCCTGCTGGTGTCGCTGCTGGCGTGGGATACCGCCCGCTGGTTGCGGACGACCCGCGTGGCGGCGCTGCGCGGCAAGGGTATCCCGCTGATGGCCTTCGGCATCTTCGTCGCGGTGATTCTGGTAGGTGCGCTGCTCATGGCCTTCAGTATTCCCGTGACGGTGGTCGCGCTGCCGATTTTGCTGTGGGTGGCGCTTCTGTTCTTCCGGGGTGGACAAACCCGCGAGATGCAGGTGGTGCTGGCGCTGGCGGGGCTGGCGGTGGCGCTGACGCTGGGCGTGGAATATGTGGTGCTAGATGGCGATATTGGCCGCCAGAACACCGTGTTTAAGTTCTATATTCAAGCGTGGTTGCTATTCAGCGCGGCGGGTGGTGTGGCGGCGTCGTGGTTGCTGCGGAGTTCGTCCAACTGGCGCGGCGGGCTGCGGACGGTGTGGACAACGCTGTTGGCGCTGCTGGTGCTGGCGGGGGCGCTCTACCCTCTGATGGCGAGTAAGGGACGCGCACAGGATCGCATGTCCCCGAACGCGCCGCTGACGCTGGCAGACGTTCCTTTGACGTTGGACGGCATGGCCTACATGCAGTACGCCTCTGAGTACGAAGGTGACCCGAATCTGTTGCAAGCCGACCCGTCCTTAGCGCCGTTCGCGTTGGCAGATGACTACAATCTGGTGCGCTGGATGCAGGAGAACATCAAGGGTACGCCGATCATCATGGAAGGCCGTGCAGACCGCGAGTATCGCTGGGAATCGCGCATTGCCATCCTGACCGGATTACCGTCGGTGAACGGTTGGAACTTCCATCAGCGCCAGCAGCGCACGTTCGACCCGCTGCCGCGACTGGTACAGCAGCGCGTCGCCAACATCAACGCCTTCTACTCCACGATGGATATTGCGTCGGCATGGGCGATCTTGCAGCATTATGATGTCAGTTATGTGGTGGTCAGCCGTCTGGAGATGGCCTACTATCCCACTACGGGTTTGTCGAAGTTCAACGACATGGTGCAGCAAGGGAAGTTGAAAGTGGTTTATCAGGGCGGCGCGGCCATCCTGTATGAAGTGGTTCGAGATGCCGGTTTTCAAATGAACGAGGACGCTCGCGGTGGTACTTGAATGGTTCGCCCGTGAGGGCGCTCATGTATTGGCATGGTGGGTGCTGGTCACGCTGGCAGGCGCGGCGGCGCTGCCGCTGTGCGTGCGCTTGCTCGGCGGTCTGCCGGATCGCGGGTATACGCTGGCGCGGGCGGTGGGACTGTTGTTGGTCGGGTATCTGTTCTGGATACTGGGCAGCCTCGGCTTCCTGAAGAACAGCAGCGGCGGCATTCTGCTGGCGGGTTTGCTGGCGGCGGGGCTGTCGCTGGCCGTCTACTTCAGCGCCCGAGAACGGCTAGACTGGCGCGGTTGGTGGCGCGAAAACCGTCCGGTGGTGGTATGGGGCGAGGTGCTGTTCCTCGTGCTGATGGTGGGATGGGCGATTGTCCGCGCACATCAGCCGGAAGTGCGTACCACCGAAAAGCCGATGGATTTGATGTTCACCAGCAGCATCATGCACAGTCCGTCCTTCCCGCCGAACGACGGTTGGATGGCAGGCTACTCCATCAGCTACTACTACTTCGGCTATTTCCTGTCGGCGATGCTCTCGACGGCCAGCGGTGTGACCAGCACGGTAGGCTATAACCTGATGAACGCGCTGGTGTTTGCTCTGACGGGGTTGAGCGCCTTCGGCGTGGCTTACAATCTTGCCCGCGCCCGTCAGCGGTTGACCGTGCCGTTGCCGCGTCCGCGTGCGGCGCTGTTTACAGGCGTGGTGGCGGCGGTGATGGTCATCCTGATGGGCAACTTCCAGATGCCGCTGATCGAATGGCCGTATCAAGCGCGGGTGGCCTCAGAGTCGTATTTGAGCTTCACCGCCACGCAGGATCGAACGGTCTACCCGGAGCGCGAGAATGCACGCACGGCTGGCATCCCGGACGATCAGCCTGTCACGCTCAATCCCGGTCAACCTGACCCGACACAATGGGGCTACTGGTGGTGGTTCCGCGCCAGTCGTGTGTTGAACGACTTTAACCTCGATGGCACGGTGGCGGGCGGCGCGCAGCCGATTGACGAGTTTCCACAGTTCAGCTTCCTGCTGTCGGATAATCATCCGCATGTGACGGCGCTGCCGTTCGTGCTGCTGGCGCTGGGGCTGGCGCTGAATCTGCTGCTGGCGGGGCGTTCCCCGAACGGTGCTGAAACCGTGCTTTACGGGCTGGCGATTGGTGGGCTGGTGTTCCTGAATACATGGGACGGGCCGATTTACCTGCTGGCGCTGGTGGGCGCGGAACTGCTGCGACGCTTGCTGCGCGGGGCAGGGCGATTGAGTATAGATGATGCGCTGGCGGCTATTCTGTTCGGCGCGAAGCTAGGGGCGCTGACCGCGATTCTGTATCTGCCATTCCTGATTAGCTTCCGGTCACAGGCTTCCGGCCTGCTGCCCAACTTGATGACCCCCACACTGATTCAGCACTATTTCATCATGTTCGGCCCGTTCATCCTGATCTGCGCGTTCTTTCTGCTGGCGGAAGCGCGGACGGCGGGCAAAGGCATGAACTGGCGGGCGGGGCTATACGCAGCGGGCGGGGTGCTGGTGGTGCTGTTGGCGGTCATGCTGCTGTTGATGCTGCTGGCGTTGCTCGTGCCAGAACTGTACGCGGTGGTCATGCGTTTTGTGGATAGCTATGGCGGTCTGGGCGGGGCGTTGCCGTTGCTGCTGGCGCGCCGTTTGCAGACGCTGCCGACCACGCTGCTGCTGCTGGCGGCGTTGACGCTGGCGGCAGCGCGGTTGTTTGCCCGCGTAGAACAGGCCGAAGGCGAAGATGCGCCGGATGAGCGCGTGAAAGCGCCGGCGGGTTTCGCGCTGCTGCTGATCGTGCTGGCGGCAGGGCTATCGCTCGTGCCGGAGTTCTTCTATCTGCGCGACAACTTCGGGACGCGCATCAACACCATCTTCAAGTTCTATCTACAGGCATGGGTGATCTTCAGTATTGCCAGCGCCTATGCCGTGTTCGCACTGGTGGGTGAAACCCGCTGGCGAGTGGGCGCGGTGTATAAGACGGCTTTCGGGGCGGTGGCGCTGGTATCCGTCGGGCTGGGGCTGTTGTACCCGCTGTTTGGCATCCACAGCCGCATGTTCATCGAAAGTGGCATCGCGGCGGCCACCGACCCCACGCCCCTCACGCTGGACGGCGGACGCACCATGATCGTTGCCAGTGATTACACCGCGATCACCTGTTTTCAGCAGGTGGTGGGCGATAATCGGCAGGTTGTGGCGGCGGAGGCACTGGGAGGCGCGTACAACCCGGCTTACGGGCGGGTGGCGGCACTGACGGGCGTTCCGGTGGTGCTGGGGTGGGAGAACCATGAACGCCAGTGGCGCGGTTCAACCTACGACGCTGCGGCGGGCACACGCGCACAGGACATCCCCACGCTGTATGGCGATCTGCGCTGGGACGCGGCGCAGGCCATCATTGATCGCTACGGCATTGATTACGTGTTTTATGGCTCCAGTGAACGACAAGCGTATGGCAGCATTGGTGAGGATAAGTTCATCGAAAACGCGCAGGCTGTGTGTCCGGTGACGGATAGCGCCGGCGATGTGATGAGCGTGTTCTACCGCGTGCGCCGCAGCACCGAACCGGCTGGATGAGAGCGATAAACTTTATGGATACGTTACACACTCTACAACCTGCATCTGCCTCTCCGCTGCAACTGGAACGGAATCTGCCCGCCGTTTCGGTGGAGGTGATCGCGTATGTGGCGCTAGTGCTACTGGCGCTGGTGCTGCGCGTGGCACAGTTGGATGCCGTGCCGATGACCGAGGCCGAAGCACGGCAGGCATTGGCGGCGTGGCGCGTGGTTGACTCCCATGCGGCGGGGACGGACATCGTGCCGGAGAGTCCGCTGCTGTTCGCGCTGCATGCGCTGACATTCAGCATACTCGGCGCGTCCGAACTGTCGGCGCGGCTGCCTACACTGGTTGGCGGTCTGCTGGTGATCGTGCTGCCGCTGCTGTTCCGGCAGTGGTTGGGGCGGGCGCGGACGTTCTTGCTGACTCTGCTGCTGACATTTTCTCCGGTGCTGCTCATCAGCACACGGCAGGATAGCCCGGTGGTCTGGTCGCTGCTGGTGGCGGGAATCGGGCTTTGGGCGTTCCTGCGCTACCGCGATTCGGGGCGCAGTGCGTATGCGTCGGGCGCGTTGGTGTGCGCGGCGGCGCTGGCTTTCCTGACCGACCCGACAGCACCGTTCATGCTGCTGGCGCTGCTGGTGGCGGGCGCGGTGGCTGTGCCGACCCTGCTGCGGGCGCTGATGGGCAACCGGACGTGGCCCCTAGGCAGTAGCGTGTTGATCGCGCTGCTGGCAGTGTTCGCCATTGGGACGTTATTCATGATGTATCCAGCGGGATTGAGCGCCATCGGGGAATTGTGGAACGCTGCCCTGCGCGGGTTGAGCGTGCCGCGCGCCGATGCGCCGCTGGCCTTCCCTTTGATGGTGGCTGTGTTTTACGAGCCGCTGGCGCTGGTGC